>JARLFZ010000004.1 GCA_031296305.1 Occallatibacter sp.
CTCCGTCCGCCTGCGGACCTTTCTGCCCTTCGACTATGTCGAACTCGACCTCGTCGCCTTCTTTGAGCGTTTTGTATCCGTCCAACTGGATTGCTGAGTAGTGAACGAATACATCCGGCCCGTCTTCGCGTCCGATGAATCCGTAGCCCTTGGCGTTGTTAAACCACTTGACCTTACCCTTGTACTGAGCCACAGCTTCCGCCTTCCTCTTTTCGTTGCGGGGATCCGGCGTGACCTTCGGGGAAACGGGGAACACCACGCCGTAATTGTTAAGACGCGAGAAGGCGACGAAAGGTTGACTAATTTTGCGAGTTCCACAAAGTGGAACGGGTGGGTGGGGCGTGCGGGCGCAAGCCCGCAAAAACCGTTGCGCTGGTTGGGTGGTAAATGGACTCCGCCGCAGCTATTTCTTCCGGCGCCCTTGCAGGCGCGCGTACAAGAGCACGCTGGTCATGGTTTTGCCGTCGAGAATGGCGCCTTTCTCGATCATTTTCAACAGTTCCGACATTTTCACGAGCCGCAGCTCGATCTCTTCATCATCTTCCAGGTTGGTCTCGCCAGGCTGGAGCCCCTCGGCAAGAAATACCTTCATCGACTCCCCAAGAAAACCGGGGCTGGCGTAATACTCCACCAGCGGACGCCATTTCTTCGCCCGGTAGCCGGTCTCTTCGGCTAGTTCGCGCTGCGCGCCTTCCAGCGGCGTTTCTCCGGCATCGAGTTTTCCGGCCGGCAATTCCCACAGGTATTGATTGGCCGCGTGCCGGTACTGCCGCTCCAACACGATCCAGGGGTCGCGCTTGTTCTTCGAGCTGTCGATGGCCAGAATAACCACACTGCCGTTGTGGCGGATGACGTCGCGCTCGTTCTCGCGGCCGCCGGGCTCAATCAGCTTGTCGTGACGAACGCAAAAGAGCGGCCCCTGGTAGACCACCTCGGAGCTCAGCACGGTGGCGCGTGCGACAACGACTTTCGGCGCCTTTTTTCGCTTTGCGGCAGTGGTCTTCGTCGTCTTCTTCGCGGTTTTGGTCGGCATGGCAAGTCCTTTTCTGGTGACGGGCGATCGATACCCCAGTTCAAGACGAGTATACGCATTGCGCGTGCGCGGTCCCGCGAGTTCTGCATCGATCCGGCCTGCCGTGGCATCCTTAACTCAGCAACTCACTGAGGTTTGCGCGCACGCATCGATCCGCGCCCGCATATTCAGCACCTTCCTAAAAAGAGCCGCGAGTGAACGAAGCAACGACTGCAGACTGTTATCCCGTTACTGTGATGCCGGGGCAGAGCCGGCTTTTTCTGGATTTTTGTGCCGGAGCGCTCCGTGCCGTTCTGCCTTTGGATGAGATCTCAGGAGAGCGACCGGCGCTCCCCGCGCACTGGCCGGAGTTGGTTCGATTGCTGGCGGCGCAAAATTCATCGGGTTCCGCGGCGGCCGCGCTCGCGGCCTTGGAGCAGGGTGCGGGAACCATCCTGACCGGGCAGCAAGTGGGACTGTTCGGTGGCCCGTTGTACACACCCTTCAAAGCCGCCACAGCCATCGCACGCGCACGAAAGTCGAGTGCCGCGGGCCATCCGCACGTCGCCATTTTTTGGCTTGCTTCAGAAGACCACGATTTTGCCGAGATTAACCAGGTGACGTTTCCCGCAGGCCGAGAGCTGGCGACGCTGGCCTACGCTTCGGCGCCGGAAGCCGCGCTGCCGGCAGGCCGCATCGTGCTGGACGAGTCGATCACGGCGCTCACGGAGCGTGCCGCGGAGATTTTCTCGCCTTCCGAAGCGACAGACGCCTTAATCGCGGTCTATCAGCCCGGGCGGACTTTTGCGGAGGCCTTCGCAGCGTTTTACGCGAGAGTCTTCGCGCCGCAGGGGTTGCTGATTGTGGATGCCGCAGGCCGCGAATTTCACCGCTTGGGCGCGCCGGTGCTGCGCGCGGCTATTGAACGCGCCGACGAGTTCCATGCTGCGCTGGTTGAGCGCAGTCAGGCTCTGGAAGCCGCCGGCTACCACTCCCAGGTTTTGGTTGCGCCGCATTCGAGTTTGCTGTTCTTGATGGACGAAACGTCAGGCGCGCGGCTCGCGCTAAAGCGCATTGCGCCCACAGCCGAGGAACCCAACGGCCTGTGGCACGCGGCGAACGAGGCGGGGAATCAACGCTATTCGACGGCGGATCTCGTAGGCATTCTCGATGCCGAGCCGGAGCGCATTTCGCCCGCGGCCCTGCTACGGCCGGTGTTTCAGGATTTTCTCTTCGGCACCACGGCGCAGGTTGGAGGGCCGGCGGAGATTGCTTACCTGGCGCAGTCCACGGTGCTCTTCGAGCGCATTCTGGGCCGGCAAACGCCGCCCATCGCGCGTTTCTCAGCCACGCTCATTGAGCCGCACGTTGCGGAGCTGCTGCGGAAGCACGAGTTGACGCTCGAGGCGATATTTGGCGAGGAGAACGCGGCGGCGCTGGCGCTCAGGCTTGCAGCCCGTTCAATGCCGACCGAAACCAAGAAAAAACTGGCGGCGGCGGGGAATGCGATGGACGCGGAACTCGATCTGCTGGTGGGCTGGATGCAGTCGCAGGACAAAGGGCTGGGGCAGTCGGGCGAGACCGGAGCGGGAAAGATTCGCTACCAGATGAATCGCCTGCGGACGCTGGCGGCCAATTTCCAACTGCAAAAAGAGGCCACGCTCACGCGTCACGCCAACTCGATCTTCAACGCGCTCTATCCCGGCAGCGTCTTGCAGGAGCGCGTGCACGGGGCGGCGTATTATTTTGCGCGCCACGGACTGGATTTGGCGGAAACGCTTTGCGAGCGGGCCGGCTGCTGCTCAGGCCACACCGCGCTCTGGCTATAAAAGACAGGAAGCCGGAGTACCCAGCAGTGAGTAGGAAAAACGTCTACGCTCCAGGCACTCACCCATGGCTCGAATTTGACCCGGTTTTCTATTTCCTATTCCCTACTTGCTACTCCCTGTCTTTATAATCCTCGCGAAACTAGTTGAGGCTCCAATGAACCAGCTTCTCGCGTTTCTCATTGCCGCAACACTGGCCCTGCCCGCCGCCGCGCAAACCGTCTCCTGCGCCACGCCGGGGACCGACAATGCCTTCCTGGGCATTCAAACCATCCGCCTGTGGCCGGGAACCGCGCCCGAGGCCAAAGGCGCGACGTGCGACGACATTCCCGCGCTCACGCTGCTGGGACCGCGCCCCGGAACGGCAAACGGCTCGGCAGTGATCATCCTTCCCGGCGGCGGATATTCGCACCTGGCTGGAGATCTCGAGGGGCGCGAAATTGCCGACTGGTTCACCGCACGCGGCTTCCGCGCCTTTATTTTGAGTTACCGGCTCACCTCGCATGGTTATGTGCTGCCGGTGCCCTTGCTCGACGCGCGGCGCGCCATCCAGACGGTGCGCGGGCGGGCAGCGGATTACCACATCAATCCCAACCGCATCGTGGTGATTGGTTTCTCGGCCGGCGGCCATCTGGCGGCGCTCGCCGGGACGCAGTTTGTGCCCGGCAAACCCGATGCGAACGACCCCATTGAGCGCGCATCGAGCCGACCCGACTTCCTGGTTCTGGGCTATCCGTGGCTCGGTGCGGTCGGCGACGACTTCACGCACCTGAACTACTGCAAGGTCTTCAACCTGATGGACCAGTGCGAGGCACTCCGTGCAGCTTATTCTCCGGAGCTCTTCGTCACCAAAGACACGCCGCCGACGTTCATTTATCACACTTTTAATGATCGGACCGTTCCCGTGGAGCAGAGCCTGCGCTTCTACGAGGCGTTGGTAAAGGCCGGCGTGCCGTCCGAATTCCACGTATTTGCCAATGGGGCCCACGGCAGCGGCCTGGGCAAGAGCGATCCGTCGCTCGACCAGTGGCCGGGACTGCTGGAAAACTGGCTGCGCGCGCAGGGGTTGCTGACGGTGGAAAAGACAGCGGTGACCGGGCAGCCGTAAACGGGTGTGAGCGAGTCGGCGTGCGGCCGAGCATACGAACAAGAAGTTGGAACTGAGCGGCACGCGTTGCCGTAGCAGAAGAGTGTGCGCTTACGCAAAGCGCGAGGAGGCCACATCTGCGCAAGGAGAGATGGAAATGGCCACAACGTTGTTGAACGACAGGAGCACGCGATCGTCTGCATTTCTGATGGCAAGGATTGCGGGCTGGGCTTATGTGGTGAACATTGTCACCGCGCTTGACTCATATTTCGGACCCAGGAACATGCTGGCACACTACGCAGGGTTTGTAGCGGCTGCGGCTTATATCGCTGTGACGGTGCTGTTTTACTTTCTGTTCAAGCCAGTGAACCACGGTCTTTCCCTGCTTGCGGCTGGCATCAGCCTGGCGGGGAGCGCGATTGGGATCCTGCAAATGCTCGGCCGGATGCCATTCAGGATCGAACTCATGACATTTTTCTCGCTCTATTGCTTGCTGATCGGCTACCTGATCCTGCGGTCGACCTTCCTGCCGCAATTTCTGGGCGTGTTGATGATTCTCGCCGGCCTCGGGTACGCGGCTTATTTTTGGCCGCATCTCGCCAAAGCGCTCTTTCCCTATGACGTCATTCCCGGCGCACTGGGCGAGTGGACGTTGACAGCCTGGCTGGTAATCAAGGGAGTGAACGGGCAAAAGTGGGCGGAACAGGCAGCGGGAATCAAGGAGCTGGGGGCTAATGGCTGAAAGCTGTTTTTAGGCGGAAACACGCCCAAAAATTAGAAGCGGGCGGCCGGAATCAGGAGTGGAAGGTAATCCCGAAACCGGCTGCCCGCAGGACCCTGGACCGGGTCTAGGTGGTAACTTTAAGTGTAGGACCAATTCAGGCAAAAGCAAGCCCTTTTTTGCATGAAAATTCCCAATTCGTGACAGGAGTCACATCAAGTCATATTGTGGGCTCCCGCACGTTGACTTGGGGGTTTTCCCTTGGTAAAACAAAGGGTTCCACTTGCTAAAATTCCCATCTGGGTAGCCATAGCAGTCCGGTCGAGCCATGCAAGAGATCTTTCAACAACTCGGAGAGCTTCTGGTGGGCGCGATCCCAACGGCTCTGCTCTTCATCGTGCTGGTCATTGCGTATCAGTTTCTGATCCAGGGCCCGCTGACGGCGGTTCTGGCCAAGCGTCGCGCCCTTACCGAAGGCGCCATCGAAGATGCCCGCAATGCCGTAGCCGTGGCCGAGGCCAAAGCTCAGGAATACGCCGAGCGCTTGCGGCAGGCGCGCGCCGGAGCTTATAAACTGCGCGAGCAGCGCACCAAGCAATGGACTGCGGAGCGCGACGCTGCACTCGACACCGCGCGCCAGGCAGCCGGCCAGAAGGTGCGTGAGGCCCAGGCTGAGCTGGAGGCGGAAGCCGCAGCCGCGCGAGCCGCCCTTCAAGCTTCGGCCGCCGATCTTGCCGGTCGGGCCGTCCGCGCCGTTCTGCCAGCCGTCGCCGGGGGTTCCCGTTGAGACATTCGTTCAATCATTCTGGATCGAAATTGAGTTTTTGCCTGCGCGCTTTCGGGATTGCGATGCTGCTGGCCGTAGCGGCGCTGATCTTAGCGCCCAGCCGCGCGGCCGCGCAGCAGAGTGCGACAGGTGCACCGGCGGCGAGCACGCCGGCGAACGGGTCAGGAGCGGCACAGCCGGCTCCCGCGAAATCCGACGATGAGGGAGACGCCCAGTTCCTGCATTCACCAGCGGTGCAGTCGGTGGCCCGCATTCTGCACCTGAAGCTCGACACCGCGGTCGACCTTCTGCTCGGGATCAACTTCGCGATCATCTTTTTTGCCATTGCCATTCCGCTCACCCGCACCATGCCGAAGGTCATACGCAAGCGATCGCAGACCTTGAGCCAGGATCTGACGAGCGCGCGCCAAGCCACGGCCGATGCCCAGGCGCGGCTGAGCGCGGTCGAGGCCCAGCTCGCCGGACTCGACGAGGAGATCAAAAAGCTCACCGCGCAGGTGGAGCAGGAGAGCGTGGAAGACGAAAAGCGCATCAAGGCTTCGCTCGGTGAAGAGAGTGCCCGCATTGTGGCTGCAGCCGAACAGGAACTTAACGCGGCGGTGAGCCAGGCCAAGCGCGGCCTGCGGAACTTTGCCGCCGATCTCGCCATCGGACAGGCGGAGAAGCAAATTACGCTTTCGGCGGAAACCGACCGCGCCCTGATCGCCGAGTTTGTCGCCGAAGTTGCCGGCGACGTCTCAGGCAAGGGAGGCAGGAACTAGATGCCCGCATTTGTCGCTCGCTACTCCCAGGCCTTTGCCGATGTGGTTCGGGATCTGAAGCTCGACTCGGCAGCACTCGACCTCCAGTTCGCGGATTTTCTGGCGACTTGGGAAGGCAGCCTCGAGCTGCGCTCGCTGTTCGAGAGCCCTACTTTTCCGGCCACGCAGAAGGTGGCGGTTCTGGACAGGCTCAACGTGCAGATGGGGCTGCAAAAAGAACTGCGCAACCTGCTTGCCGTGCTCATTAACAACAATCGCATCGCGCACGTGGCTCAGGTGGCCGCGGAGTGGCGCAGAATTTTGCAGGAGCAGCAGGGCATTCGTCCCGCCGAAATTGTGACGGCGCGCGAGTTGAGCAAGGAAGAGCGCGACGCGCTGGCGGCCGACGTGGCTAAGTTGGCCGGCGCAAAGATCGATGCGAGCTTCAAGCTCGACAAGGGAATTTTGGGCGGCACCGTGGTTCGCATCGGGTCGACGGTGTATGACGGCTCAGTCAAAGGCCGTCTGGAAAGACTCAAGGAATCGTTAATGGCCGGTTGAAACCGGCCGCAAGGAACGTACATGGCTCAGATCAAAGCAGACGAGATTACACAAATTCTTCGCGAGCAGATCGCGAACTACGACGCGAAGGTCCAGGTAGACGAAGTCGGGACCATCACTACCCTGGGCGACGGCATTGCCCGCCTGAACGGCCTGGACAAGGTGATGGCCGGCGAGCTGCTCAGCTTCCCGCACGGCATTGCCGGCCTCGCGCTCTCGCTTGAGGAGGACCAGGTAGGCTGCGTCATCCTTGGCGATTACACCGAGTTGAAGGAAGGCCAGGAGGTCAAGCGCACCGGCAAGATTCTGTCGGTGCCCGTGGGCCCGGCCATGATCGGCCGCGTGGTCGACGCGCTGGGCCAGCCCATCGACGACAAGGGCCCCATTGCCACCACTGAAACCTTGGCCGTCGAGCGTCTGGCTCCCGGAATCATCGACCGCCAGCCCGTGCGCGAGCCCATGGCTACAGGCCTCAAGGCCATCGACGCCATGATTCCCATTGGCCGCGGCCAGCGCGAACTCATCATCGGCGACCGCCAGACTGGCAAAACTGCCGTCCTGCTCGACACCATCATCAACAACGCCAAGAACGATCTGATCTGCATCTACTGCGCCATCGGCCAGAAGCGCTCGTCGATCGCGCAGGTGGTGCAGACGCTGACCGAGCACGGCGCCATGGGTCACACCATCATCGTGGCCGCCTCGGCCTCGGAGCCGGCGCCGATGCTTTACATCGCGCCTTATGCCGCCACCGCCATGGGAGAGTACTTCCGCGACAGCGGCAAGCACGCGCTGGTGATGTACGACGATCTTTCCAAGCACGCCATGGCGTATCGCGAGATTTCGCTGCTGCTGCGCCGTCCGCCGGGCCGCGAGGCGTATCCGGGCGACGTGTTCTATCTGCACTCGCGTTTGCTCGAGCGCTCGGCGAAGATGAGCAAGGAGCGGGGCGGCGGCTCGCTGACCGCGCTTCCAGTCATCGAGACCCAGGCCGGCGACGTTTCGGCCTACATTCCGACCAACGTGATTTCAATTACCGACGGGCAGATCTTTTTGGAAACGGATTTGTTCAACTCGGGCGTCCGTCCCGCAGTGAACGTGGGCCTCTCGGTTTCGCGCGTCGGCTTCTCGGCGGCCATCAAGGCGGTCAAGCAGGTGGGCTCGACGCTGAAGCTCGATCTGGCGCAGTACCGCGAACTGGCGGCCTTCGCACAGTTCGGCTCGGATCTCGATCCACTCACGCAGAAGCAGTTGGCCCGCGGCCAGCGGCTGACCGAGCTCCTGAAGCAGCCGCAGTTCCATCCCCTCACATGGCAACAGCAGATGGTGGTGCTGTTTGCCGGAACGCAGGGCTACCTCGACGATCTCAAGGTGGCGGACATTCGCGCTTTCGAGGATGGACTGTACGAGTATTTCGATTCCGCGCAGCAGGCGCTGATCGCGGATTTAACCGCGAAAAAGTCGCTTGACGACGATCTCCGCAACCGCCTGCACGCGGCGCTGAAAGAATACGCGGCGATGTTTAAGCAGGAGCTGGCAACCACGAGTGTTTAGTGATTAGTGGTTAGTGGTGAAAGCCTGTTCGACGCTTCCGCTGCCCACTGAAAACCGACCACGAGTCACTCACCACGCACTGCTAACCACTAACCACTAACCACTAACCACTAAACACTGAGCACTCGCCATGGCAAACGTCCTCGACTTACGACGCCGCATCCGAAGCGTGAAGAACACGCGGCAGATCACCAAGGCCATGAAGATGGTCTCGGCGGCCAAGCTGCGCCGCGCGCAGGAGCGGGCTTTGGCGGCGCGGCCTTACGCGCGCATGATCACGAGCGTGTTGCAGTCGCTCCGGGGCCGCGTCGATCTCTTTGACGAAAAGACCGGCAACCTGTGCTCCCCGCTCTTTGTCACGCGGCCGGAAAAGCGCGTACTGCTGATCGTGGTCTCGGGTGACAAGGGCTTTGCCGGCGCTTTCAACGCCAATATTCTGAAAGTCGCGTACCAGTTCATCAACGGCAATCCGGACAAGGAAATTGACATTGAAGCTGTAGGCCGCAAGAGTCGCGACCAGTTGCGGCGGCGCTATCCGGCAGCGGTGTACACCGAGCAGACCGACGAACACGGCCAGACGCTCCAGGTGCGGAGCGCGCGGCAGGGCAACGTCGAGTTGACTGGCGATCATCCCGGCCTGCTGGTGAAACTTGAGATCTCGCGCGTGGAAGCGTTGGCGCACAACATCATCGCGCGTTACGTGCACGAGGAGATCGACGCCGCCTACATCGTCTACAACGAGTTCAAGTCGGTGATCTCGCAACGGCTGGTGGTAGAACGGCTGCTGCCGCTGATCGAAGTTGGCAAGCAGCAGATTACGGGCGCAGTGGAGCCCACGGCGGAAGAGAAAGAACGCCGGGCCGAAGCCGCGCTTTCGGCAGGCATTGACCTTGAGCCGGCCGACACCACCGAAGCCGAAGAGGAAGCCAAGAAGTTCGGCACGCAGAATGTGGATTACATCTACGAGCAGCCGCCCAGCGAGTTATTTGCAGGCCTGCTGCCGCAGTACATTTTTTCCATGCTCTACCACGCCATGACGGAGTCGGTGGCCGCCGAGCACGCGGCGCGCATGACGGCCATGGATTCGGCAACCAACAACGCCTCCGACATGATCGACGACCTGACGCTGCACATGAACCGCGTGCGCCAGGCGGCCATCACCAAGGAGATTATTGAGATCGTTTCGGGAGCGGCGGCTTTGTAGCGCCGGTCTCCAGACCGGCTGTACTGCGGGTCTCCAGACCCGCAGACCGGGAGGGAGCAGGGGCCTTCAGGCCCCTGAATGGAGCGAACGAGGAATTGGGGCTTTAGCCCTGGAAAAGTGCGTCACGGTTTTGAAAGGGCACGACACCAGTCGTGCCGAAAAAGGCAGTCAATATTTTCGGGGCTTTAGCCCCTGAGGGATTTCGCCCTCGCAAGTTTGGAATGAAAAGGCAGAAGAAATGGCAGAAAACATCGGCAAAGTGATTCAAGTCTCCGGCCCGGCCGTAGACGTGCAATTTGAAGAGGCGACGATGCCGCCCATCTACCAGGCGCTGCGCGTCACGAGCGACGGGTTCACCGTCCCCACGCCCATCAACGTAATCCTCGAAGTCCAGCAGCACCTGGGCGAGGGCCGCGTGCGCACGGTCGCGATGGAAGCCACCGACGGCATGGTGCGCGGCATGAAGGCTATCGACATGGGCGGCCCGATTCGCGTGCCCGTGGGCAAGGAAACGCTGGGCCGCGTGATCAACGTGATCGGCGAGCCGGTCGACAACTTGGGGCCCATCGGCGAAACCGAGCGCATGCCCATTCACCGGCCTGCTCCGCTGTTCGATGAGCAGTCGACGCACGAGGAGATGTTCGAGACCGGCATCAAGGTCATCGACCTCATTCAACCCTTTCTAAAGGGCGGCAAGATCGGCCTGTTCGGCGGCGCCGGTGTGGGCAAAACAGTCGTCATCATGGAACTCATCAACAACGTGGCCAAGAACCACGGCGGTTTCTCGGTATTTGGCGGCGTGGGCGAGCGTACCCGCGAGGGTAACGACCTGTGGCTCGAGATGAGCGAGTCTGGTGTGATTAAGCCGGGCAAGTGGCAGGACTCGAAGTGCGCGCTGGTGTACGGCCAGATGACCGAGCCGCCTGGAGCGCGCCTCCGTGTGGCGTTGACTGCGCTCACGGTGGCCGAATATTTCCGCGACAAGGAAGGCGCCGACACGCTGCTCTTCATCGACAACATCTTCCGCTTCACGCAGGCGGGTTCCGAGGTGTCGACGCTGCTGGGCCGCATGCCATCGGCCGTGGGCTACCAGCCCAACCTGGCGACGGAAATGGGCGAACTGCAGGAGCGCATTACCTCGACGAGCAAGGGCTCGGTCACGTCGGTGCAGGCGGTGTACGTGCCGGCCGACGACTTGACCGATCCTGCGCCGGCCACCACCTTCGCTCACCTGGACGCGACCACGGTGTTGAGCCGCCCGCTGTCGGAGCTCGGCATTTACCCGGCCGTTGACCCGCTGGCCTCGACCTCGCGCATTTTAAGCGCGCGCATCGTTGGCGATGAACACTACGATGTCGCCCAGGGCGTGAAGAGGATTTTGCAGCGTTACAAAGACCTTCAGGACATCATCGCCATTCTCGGTATCGACGAGCTCTCGGAAGACGACAAGCTCACGGTGGCGCGCGCGCGCAAGGTGCAAAAGTTCCTGTCGCAGCCGTTCCACGTGGCCGAAACCTTCACGGGCATCCCCGGCAAGTACGTCAAGATCGCGGAAACGGTGCGCGCCTTCAAGGAGATTATCGAAGGCAAGCACGACGATGTGCCGGAGCAGGCGTTCTACATGAAGGGCGGCATCGAGGAAGTGCTCGAAACCGCGGAGAAGTTGAAGGCGACGGCGTAGGAACGGGTTTCAGGTGTCAGGTTTCAGGTGCCAGTTAACTTGGTGGGTGCGCGAGCGGTTTTTCTGATCCCTGAAACCTGGAACCTGGAACCTCGCGAAAGGCATTTATGGCTGAACCGACATCCAATCAACTTCGCGTCCGTCTCGTCACGCCGGAGCGCATCCTGTTCGAGGCGGATGCCCCGGCAGTAGAGCTGCCCGCGAAGAACGGCTACATGGAAGTGCTCTACGGGCACGCGCCTCTGATGGCCGAGTTGGGCGCGGGCGACGTGCGCATTCACCAGGGCGGCATCGAATCCACCAGCCCTGAGACGACGCGCTACAACGTGAGCTGGGGATTTGTAGAAGTGCTGGGCGACCGCGTCACCATCCTGGCCAACGACGCGCTCAAGCCCGAGGAGATCGACGTCACTCGCGCCGAACAGCAGCTCGATCGCGGCGAGAATATGTGGAAAGAGGCGGGCGAAAGCGAAGAAGCCTACGACGAGGCCCTCCGCGTCATCTCCGAAGCCGAAGCCAAGATCTCGTCGGCCGCCGAGGTCGAGAAGCACTAGACTGTCGCGTCTCTCCCCCGGGGCGAAGCAAAACCGCCGCGCCTGCCCGTCGTCAGGATGCGGGCCGCTGTCCACGCATGCGGAGAATGATCCCGATGAACGTTCTCCAGGAAAATGCGGCCGGCCGGCAAAGAATTGCCGCCGCGCTCAGCCATCGCCAGCCGGACCGCGTGCCCATCGACTTCGGCGCCACCAACTGCAGCGGCATTCACATCAGTTGCGTAGCTGCCCTTCGCGATTACTACGGCCTCGAAAAGCATCCCGTTCGCGTCAGCGAGCCGGGACAGATGCTCGGCCTCATCGAAGACGATCTGATTGCCGCCATGGGCATCGACACCGTGGGCGTCTTCCCGCGCACCACGCGCTTCGGCTTTGCCAAGGACAAGTGGAAGAGCTGGCGGCTGAACGGCCTTGAAGTGCTGGTTCCCGAGGGATTCGCTGTCACCACCGCAGAGAACGGCGACACCCTGATCTATCCGCAAAGCGACCTCTCCGCGCCACCCAGCTCGCGCATGCCCGCCGGCGGTTTTTTCTTCGATAACATCATTCGCCAGGATGCCATCGACGAGGAAAAACTCAACCCCGAAGACAACCTGGAAGAATATGGCGCCATCGGGCAGCAGGATCTGGACTGGCTTGACCGCGAAACCGCCCGTGCTGCCGCGAAAGGCCTCGGTGTGGTGGCCAGTTTCGGCGGCACTGCGTTTGGTGATATCGCCAACGTTCCTGGCCCGGCTCTCCGGCACCCCAAAGGCATCCGCGACATCACCGAGTGGTATGTCTCGACCACCAGCCGCCGCGAAACCATTCACAAGATCTTCGATGGACAAAGCCGCATCGCTCTTGAGAATCTTGAGCGCATTCATGCGGCCGTGGGCGATCGCGTGCAGGCGGTTTTTCTCTGCGGCACCGACTTCGGCACGCAAACCTCCGCCTTCTGCTCCACAAAAACCTTTCAGGACCTCTACTTCCCCTACTACAAACGCGTCTGCGACTGGATCCACGCGCACACATCATGGAAAGTCCTGAAGCACTCCTGCGGCGCGGTATCAAAATTTATTCCTTCATTCATTGAGGCCGGCATCGACATTCTGAACCCGGTGCAGTGCTCCGCCACCGGCATGGACGCGGCCGAGCTGAAGGCAAACTTCGGAGATCGTATTGTCTTCTGGGGCGGCGGCGTGGACACACAGCACGTTTTGCCCTTCGGAACGGCGACAGAGGTCCGCGAGCAGGTGCTGCGCCGCTGTGAGGTCTTCGCTCCCGGCGGCGGCTTCGTCTTCAACACCATTCACAACATTCAGGCGCAGACGCCCGTCGAAAACATCGTCGCTATGATCGATGCGGTACACGAGTTCAACGGGAGATAGGCCTGCTCGCCCGGCAACTCGCTGCACGGCAAATCGCCCACACGAGCACTTGCCCTCCCTGCCTCCCGCCCGCTAAAGTTTGATCCGGGGCTTCTCCTGCCTGAGCACCGCGTCTCAGCGCCCCGCGGAACCCTAGTCCGTTTATTCCCTTAGAGGATCGTGCATGTCTAGCTTGCCTGTATCCGTCGCCAACCAGGATATCGATTCAACACTGCGCGAAAACCGCGTATTTCCGCCGCCGCAGGAGTTCAGCGCCAAGGCTCACATCAAGAGCCTGGAGGAGTACGAGGCGCTCTACAAGCAGTCCATAGAGGATCCCGAAAAGTTTTGGGCGGGCGTGGCGGGCGACCTGCACTGGTTTGCGCCGTGGGACAAGGTCCTGGAGTGGAATCTGCCGTGGGCCAAGTGGTTTGTGGGCGGCAAGCTGAACCTGAGTTACAACTGCGTCGACCGTCATGCGCTGGGTGAGCGGCGCAACAAGATCGCGATTGTCTGGGAGGGCGAGCCGGGCGAGGTTCGCCGGCTGACTTACGCGGAATTGCACGCCGAAGTGCAGAAGTTCGCCAACGCGCTCAAGTCGCTCGGCATCCAGAAGGGCGATCGCGTGGCAGTGTACATGGGCATGACGCCGGAGCTGGCCATTGCGCTCTTGGCCTGCGCCCGCATTGGCGCCGTGCACTCCGTCATTTTCGGCGGATTCGCCGCCAACGCCATTGCCGATCGCGTGGCCGACTCGGAGTGTGTCGCCATCCTGACGCAGGACACGAGCTACCGGCGCGGCAACGAAGTCAAACTCAAAGCAACTGTCGACGAAGCCATGCCCGCGTGCCCCACGGTGAAGCACGTCGTGGTGTTGAAGCGCACAGGCACGCCGGTGAACATGGTGGCTGGCCGCGACCACTGGTGGCACGATCTGGTTGCGAAAGCCGCGCCGGAGTGTGCCGCCGAGCCGATGGATTCCGAGGATCCGCTCTACATCCTGTACACCTCGGGATCCACAGGAAAACCGAAGGGCCTGCTGCACACCACGGGCGGCTACGCGGTGCAGACGTACATCACCGCAAAATACGTCTTCGACCTGCGCGACGACGACATTTACTGGTGCACGGCAGACATCGGCTGGGTCACGGGACATTCTTATGTTGTCTACGGGCCTTTGCAGAACGGCGCCACAGTGCTGATGTACGAAGGCGCGCCGAATTTCCCAGATTTTTCGCGCTTCTGGAAAATCATCGACGACCACAAGGTGACCATTTTCTATACCGCGCCCACGGCCATCCGCGCGTTCATCAAGTGGGGCGATGAGTTTGTCACGAAGTTCAAGCTCGACTCGCTGCGCCTGCTGGGAACTGTTGGAGAGCCAATCAATCCCGAGGCGTGGATGTGGTACCGCGAGAAGATCGGCCACAACCGCTGCCCGATTGTGGACACGTGGTGGCAGACCGAGACGGGCGCGATCCTGATTGCGCCGATTCCGGGCGCAGTGCCCACCAAGCCTGGCTCGGCGACGCGGCCCTTCTTCGGCATTCAGCCGGAAGTTGTGACGAAGCCCGATGCGAACGGCCATTTTGAAACGGTTCCGGCGGGCCACGGTGGGCTGCTGGTGGTGCGCAAGCCCTGGCCCTCGATGGCGCGCACCATTTACGGCGACCCCGAGCGCTATCAAAAGACTTATTGGTCCGATGTGCCGGGCTGCTACTTCACCGGCGACGGCGCGCGCCAGGACCCCGACGGCTATTTCTGGCTGATGGGCCGTGTAGACGACGTGATCAACGTGAGCGGCCATCGGCTGGGAACCATGGAAGTCGAGTCCGCGCTCGTCGCCCATCCAAAAGTCGCCGAGGCCGCAGTGGTGGGGCGCCCGGACGATCTGAAAGGTCAGGCGATTGCGGCGTTCGTGACTCTCGAGCACGGCAACACACCCAACGACGCCCTGAAAGACGAGCTGCGCAAATGGGTGACAAAAGAAATCGGCGCTCTCGCGCGGCCCGACGATATTCGCTTCACCGAAGCGCTCCCCAAAACCCGCAGCGGCAAAATCATGCGCCGCTTGCTGCGCGATCTGGCCACGCATGGCGAGATTAAGGGCGACGTCACCACGCTTGAAGATTTCACCGTCATTGCCAAGCTGCGCGAAGCGGAAGAGGGCTGATTCTCATCCTGGAGATGCACGCATGACCGATTCCAACAAAGTTGTGATTAAGGCATTCCTTGAAGATGTCATCAACCAGGGCCGGCTCGAGCGTGCCAACGATCTGGTGAAAGAAGATTTTGTGGAACTCGATCCGCTTCCCGGGCAGCAGCAGGGAAGGGAAGGCCTGAAGGCGGTCATTCATGCTCTACGCTCGGCGTTCCCTGATATGCACTGGGTGGTAAAGGAAATGGTGGCCGAGGGGCAGAAGGTTGTTACGCGGTTCGTGTGGACCGGCGCCCATCGCGGCGTATTCCTTGGAATTCCAGCTACAGGCAGGAGCGTCGAAGTGAAAGGCGTGGTCATCGACCGCCTGGAAGATGGCAAAATGGCAGACAGCCGCATCCTGATGGACACCCTGGGCTTGATGCAGCAGCTTGGCGTGATTCCCGCGCCTCCGCCGGGAGGTTGACGGGAATTGTCATCCGCATCGGGCGTACAATATGACCCACGGAGTATTGCGCCATGGCTGCACAGCCTTCCCTCATCCCGGTCGAAGAGTATCTGAGGACAACTTCGGATCCCGACTGCGAGTATGTCGATGGTGTGATCGAGGAGCGCCCGGTGGGAGAGTACGATCACGCAACCTGGCAAGCGATTCTGGTTGCCTTCTTTACAGTCCGGCAGAGTGAGTTGGGCATCTTGGCGCGACCCGAATTGCGCATGCGGGTTGCTCATCATCGCTTCCGCGTGCCTGACGTAACCCTCCTGAGCCGCCAAGCTCCGCGAGAGCAGATCATTACCCATGCGCCACTCGCCGTGTTCGAAATTCTTTCGCCGGAAGATACGATGGCTCGGATGCTGGAGAAACTCGCCGATTATGAGCGGATGGGTGTAGCCGCAATCTGGGTGATCGAACCGACGAAACAGGTGTATTACCGGTTTCAGGCGGGGCAGCTAACTCCGGACACGACGTTCTCGCTGCCGGGCACTTCCTACACGGTTCCCTTCGCCGAAATCGCCGCGCTCGCTCAGTAAAGGCTTCGCGCCTTTCCCCTCCCTATAATGGGTAAGGATTGGCAGAGCGCTCCGCGCTCGTTGCCACATCGACCTTTCTATTTGGGGAATTGGGGAACGCATGGCTGCACTGTTAGAAGCGATCGAAGTAAAGCGCAAGATGGTTTTTGAGTTTGAAGGCACACCGTATTACTGCCTGGAGGCGGAGGTTTCCACGCCCACGGCTCGCGGCGGCCAGACTCTCGTCCGCCTGAAGATGCGCAATCTGCTGACGCGCGCCGTATTCGACAAGACATTTAAAGCCGGCGAGAAATTCAAGGAGCCGGACCTCGAGCTTGTCGAGTCGTCTTACCTTTACAGCGATGGAGACGGCTCCTATTTTCTCGACCAGCAGAGCTTCGATACGCACACGCTCTCGCCGAGCATGGTGGGCGACGCGCTGGACTTTCTGGTGGAGGGAGCGCTGATTCAGTTGCACAAATTCAACGGCAACCCCATCGGGTTGCAATTGCCGGCCCAGGTCGAGCTGAAAGTCGCGTACTCCGAGCCGGGAGCGCGCGGCAACACGTCGGGCGACGTGACCAAACTCGCCCGGCTCGAGACCGGCCTCGAGATCAAGGTTCCCCTCTACATTCAGGAGGGCGAGAAGGTGCGGGTCTACACCGAAACCAGGGAGTTCGCCGGCCGTGCGTGAACGGCAATTTCCCAATTGCCTCAGAGAAGCGCATTTTTCGCCGGACTGTGACGCAATCAACGACGCATTGCTCGCATTTGCACGGGGCTGCAATCCTTGATTGCTCATTTTGGGAATCTCGTTGGTAGTGGCCAAAAAGAGACAAAGTAACCGTGAAAGCGGCAGATTGCTTCCGCTAATTCGTAATCTGTTGCGCCTATTCTGCCGTCAATTCATATGTGAGCACTGCGATCGAAGTCCGTTACCGCTGCCCTTGTTGCGGATATAAGACGCTCGAAGCGCCCGGCACCCTGCAATTATGCCCCGTCTGCTGGTGGGAGGATGACGGGCAGGAAGATGAGGACGCGTTGGAAGTTCGATTTACTGTGAACGGCCAACTGAGCCTGAACCAGGCCCGCACCAATTACACCCATTTTGGCGCGGCGCATCCACGTTTTCTACCTTACGTTCGTAAGCCCCAGGGCGCAGAACAGTAACGTGCCTTTGACGGTCCCTTCGTGCTTCCGAGTCGCTCCTCTGGTTTGACCCCTCCAGCAAAGCCCCGTACCATAAAAGCAGGGATTCCTCAGGCCAAACGGCGCTGAATCGCCTTAGAGGCAGCCGTGGCCGCATGAACTACGGCGCAAGCCCGGAAGGTACATTTTGACCACCAGCAGCACCCTCGAAAACAACTCCGAAACGGCTGAACCCCAGCACACTCACGATCACGCCGAAGAAGCTCACGATCACGACCATGCCCACGGCCCGGTCCTGAACCCCGATTGCACGCGCGAGCTGGTCATCGATGTGCCCGCGGAAGAAGTTTCCCGTGCGTGGGCCACTGTGGCCGCAAATTACCGCAAATACGCCAAGATCCCCGGTTTCCGTGCTGGCAAGGTGCCGGAATCGGTGGTCCGCCGGCGCTTTGGGGCGGAAATCCGCAAGGAAGTCATCGACAGCCTGCTACCGGAGCGGTTCAACAAGGGCGTTGCTGATCTCGGCATTCGTCCCGTCGGCCAGCCTCAGGTGACCGAGCTTACGGTGGACGAAGGCCAGCCGCTGCATGTGAAGGCGGTCTTCGAATACCTTCCCTCCTTCTCGATCGATGGCTACAAGGACGTGACGGTGGCCAAGCCATCCGTTGAAGTCTCGGATGAGGAGTTCAAGCACGAGGTCGATCATCTTCGCGACTCGCGCGCGACCATTGAGCCTGTCGAAGAAGATCGCGCGCTTGTCGACGGCGACTGGGCGCAGATCAGCTACAAGGGCGAAATCCAGAAAGACGCAACCGAAGCCGCGGCTGAAGGTGCTGCCGAAGAGCAGCCCGTCAGCGGCGAAGACACGCTGGTCGAGATCGGTGGCAAGGATACGGTGGACGCTTTCAACAGCGCCCTGCGCGGCGCCAAGCCGGGCCAGGAGCTGAAGGTGGAAGTGATCTACCCGGCCGATTACGCGGAGTCGAAGCTGGCCGGCAAGACCGTTGCGTACGAAGTGACGGTGAAGGGCATCAAGAAGCGCATTCTGCCCGAACTGAACGACGAATTCGCCAAGGAACTCGGCCACTACGAGAGCTACGCCGATCTTGAGAAGAGCGTCCGTGAGTACATGGAGAATCGCAAGCGCCGCAGCGTAGAGTCTGAAACCAAAGATCGGCTGTTCGCGGCACTGAGTGAGAAGTTCACGTTCGCGGTTCCTGAATCGCTGGTGCAGGATCAGATTGACACGCGTCTGGAACGCGGATTGCGCGCCCTCGCCGCGCAGGGCATGTCGTCTGAGCAAATGCGCAAGCTGGACTTTGCGCGGCTGCGCGCCGCACAGCGTGACAGCGCTGTGGCCGAAGTGAAAGCCAATGTCCTTCTCGATCGCATCGCCGGAGAAGAAAACATTACCGTGAGCGAAGAGGAAATGGACAAGGAGTTGCAGATCGCTGCGATTCAATCTCGCGAGCCGCTCGATGCCCTGAAAGTACGATTGACCAAAGAAGGTGGACTGGCTAGGATCGGGGAGCAGTTAAGACGGGAAAAGACTGCGTCGATTTTGTACGAGCGTTTGCCGGCGTAGGGAAGCGCGAACGAATCGGATTTAGGCGCTTGAACATTGAAGAAAACTGCCTGGACAGGCACGAACAAAGCTGAAAGCTGAAAGCTGGAGGCTAGGAGCTAGCAATTCATGGCATTGGTTCCCATGGTGGTAGAGCAGACGAGCCGGGGCGAGCGCGCCTACGACATTTACTCCCGTCTGCTACGCGACAATATTATCTTTCTTGGTACGCCGATCGACGACCAGATCGCCAATCTCGTCGTTGCCCAGATGCTTTTTCTGCAGGGTGAGGATCCCGAAAAAGACATTTCGCTGTACATCAATTCTCCGGGCGGCTCTATCACCGCGGGCCTGGCAATTTACGACACCATGCAGTTCATCAAGAACAAAGTGGTGACGTATTGCATCGGCCAGGCGGCGAGCATGGGCGCGTTTCTGCTGCTGGCAGGAGAAAAGGGAAAGCGCTTTGCGCTGCCCAATTCGCGCATTTTGATTCATCAGCCGTCGATGGGCGGATTGAGCGGCCAGGCCACCGACATCGACATTCATGCGCGCGAGATTCTGCGCATTCGCGAGATCACCAACAATTTGATAGCCCGCCACACCGGCCAGCCGCTGGAACGCATTGAGCGCGACGTGGAGCGGGACTTCATCATGAACGCGGAACAGGCCAAGGAATACGGAATTGTGGACGAGATTATCGATCGTCCGCGCACGTAGCAGCACCGGGATAATTAGATTACACTCGACAATGTGCGGGTGGGGTAATTTTGGGGGAGCGAACTAAATGAAAACGCGGATGGGACCTGAAGAAGCGCTACGCTGCTCGTTCTGCCATAAGTCGCAGGACGCCGTAGCCAAATTGATCTCGTCGCCCAGCGACTATCCCCGCGCCTACATCTGCGATGAGTGCGTTGCCGTCTGCAACTCCATTCTCGAGGATGATCGCAGCGGTGAAGCTCCCGCCACTACCGCCGGCCATCTCCCCAAGCCGACAGAGGTCAAGAGCTTCCTCGACGATTTCGTGATCGGTCAGGATCAGACCAAAAAGAAGCTCGCCGTCGCTGTTTACAACCACTACAAGCGCATCCAGATGAACAAGGTGCGCTCGAACGAAGTGGAACTGGCCAAGTCGAACATCCTGCTCATCGGCCCCACCGGAAGCGGCAAGACGTTGCTGGCGCACACCCTGGCCAAGATGCTGGATGTGCCGTTCGCGATTGTGGACGCGACCACGCTTACCGAGGCCGGATACGTTGGCGAGGATGTGGAAAACATTATTCTCAAGCTGCTGCAAGCCGCCGACGGCGACGTGACCAGAGCGCAGCAGGGCATCATTTACATCGACGAGATCGACAAGATCGGCCGCAAGGACGAAAACCCGTCGATTACGCGCGACGTTTCCGGCGAGGGCGTGCAGCAGGCGCTGCTCAAGATTCTTGAGGGCACCGTAGCCAACGTGCCTCCGCAGGGCGGGCGCAAGCATCCGCACCAGGAATTCACCGCTGTCGACACCACCAACATTCTCTTCATCTGCGGCGGCGCTTTTGTGGGTCTGGAGCGGGTGGTAGGACGCCGCGTGGGTAAGAAGGCGCTCGGCTTCCGCACCGTCGACGCCGAAGCCGACGAGGCCGCCACGCGCTCGCATCGCGACACCGAGTTGCTGCGTCAGACCGAGCCACAGGACCTGATCAAGTACGGACTGATTCCCGAGTTTGTGGGCCGCCTGCCGGTAATGGGCGTGCTCGACGAGCTTGACGAGCCCGCGCTCATCGAGATCCTCACCAAGCCGCGCAATGCCATTCTCAAGCAATACCAGCGCCTCTTCGAGTACGAGAACGTGCGTCTGCACTTTACCCACGAAGCGGCATGCGCCATCGCCCGCGAAGCCCTGGCCCGCAAGGTGGGCGCGCGCGGACTGCGCATGATTCTCGAAGAGCTGATGCTCGACCTGATGTACCACCTGCCCTCGAACAAGCGCGTGCGCGATCTCGAGATCACCAAGGACATGGTGGAGCGTAGAGATCTCTCGCTGTGCCTGCTGGAAAAAGCCGGCTGATTCACCGATACAATCCAACGCATACGTGGCCCGGGTCTCAATCGAGATCCGGGCCACGCAGTTTAGGTGAGGGCAATCCAGTAGCCGCATATTTCACTGGGGTTGTCATTCCCCAGGATCAGCGGCGTTCGCCATCTTCCCGAAAGTGAGAGAATGCCAAATCGTAGCCGCGGCGGAAGCCTTCGCGGTAAGCATCGCGATCACGTGAGCGCACCGGGGGATGGCGGAATCCCCCTGTTCTTTCCGCATTCGGGGGACGGCGATTTTCAAAATCGGCCCGGCCGGCCTGGACGCCATCCATGAATCCTTGCCGCTGAATATCGCGGAACTCCTGCGGAGGCGCATCCCAGCCGCCGCGATCATGATCTGGGTGGTCCGGTCCATATCCTTGCGGGGGGCCCGGGGGCGGGCCGTTCTGGTTCATCGGCATGGGGCCTGGTCCCATGCCTTCCCTGAAGTGAGCGAAAGCCGCTTCGTAGCCGCGGCGGAAGCCTTCGCGGTAGTCGTCGCGGGCGGGCCCGGGCACCGGTGGATTGCGGAACTCCATGACCGCGTCCACGTTCGGGGGGCGTCGGCTTTCAAAGTCTCTACGGCCGGCTTGGACGCCATCCTGAAATCCTCGCCGTTGAATATCGCGGAACTCCTGAGGGGGCGCATCCCAGCCGCCGCGATCATGGTCTGGGCGGTCCGAGGGCGGGCCGTTTTGGGCAGTGAGCAGGACGGGGGTTCCCAGGGCGAGCACAAGCGCTGGAAGGGCGAGTCGAATAAGCTTCATTGATAGATTCCTCCGTGCAGTTCGAGCACAACTCAATGAGATGCAACAACCCCATTGGTGCGCTGTTCAAAAGTGAACCATTGCGAGAGCTGGCAACTAGTTATCCTGCAATCATAGTTTCTTTCTGCCATTTTTGACTTCAGCGTCGACATGCACCCTGAGTCGGGTACCAATACGTTCACGTTGTGGCAGCGCGCCCTGCTGCCGCTTGCGGTCGTGCTTGCTCGAGAAGGCCCGGTAAGATCGCACAAATAGTTTCCGGAAAGCCCTTTCTGCCATGCGGCGCGAGGGGCTTTTGCATGCGCCGGCGGCACGCGCGAATGACTAAGGTCATGCAGAATGTTCTGCAAGCGCAAGATTTTTCCGTTTTCGCAGGTCGCGCGTAACCTCCCTCTCGTTCCCCGGAGGCCGGTTGGCTGTACAATCCCTACATGACCCGCGTCCAGACTCGAATCCTGAGGGTGGCCGCGGGCGTCTAATATTGAGACGAGCCGATGACTGTGCCCCGCGACAAAAACGAGCCGCGCAAGTTGCCCATGATGCCCATCCGCGATATGGTCATCTTTCCCTACATGATGACCCCGTTCGTAGTGGGCCGGGAGTCGAGCGTGCGCGCCCTCGAAGAGGCCCTCACCGGGGACCGCAAGATTTTTCTCGCCACGCAGCACGACGCCTCCATCGACGAGCCCAAGGCGCGGGACATCTTCCAGGTCGGGTCAATCTGCAATATTGTCCAGAGCGTCAAGATGCCCGACGGCAACATCAAGGTGCTGGTAGAAGGCGTGGAGCGCGCCAAATCCCTTGAGGTGACCGACCGCGACGGGTTCTTTGTAGCCACGGTGCGCACCGGCAAGCGCGAGTTCGAAATGACGCCGGCCACCGAGCAACTGATGCAGCGCGTGACCGCACTATTTGAGAACTACGTCAAGCTGCAGCAGTCGCTGAACTATGAGACCATCATCGCCACGGTGCGAATGGATGAGCCCGCCAAGCTCTCTGACACCATTGCCGCGAATTTGCAGGTAGGCATCGAGGAGAAGCAGGAGTTGCTTGCGATCTTCGACCCCGCGTCGCGGCTGGCGCGGCTGGCCGACATGCTGGATGTGGAAATCGAGAAGCTGGACCTCGACCGCAACATCCAGTCGCGCGTAAAGCGCCAAATGGAGCGCGCGCAAAAAGAGTATTACCTCAACGAGAAAATCAAGGCCATCCAAAAGGAACTGGGCCGCGGCGAGAAAAGCGAGTACGACGAGCTGCGCAAAAAGATAGAAGCCGCGGGCATGCCCAAAGACGTTTTGGAAAAGTGCGTTCAGGAGCTGAAGAAGCTCGAAGCCATGCCGCCCATGTCGGCCGAGTCGACCGTGAGCCGCAACTACATCGACTGGCTGCTGGCGGTGCCCTGGAAGAAAAAATCGAAGGAGACGCGGTCGGTCGATTACGCCGAAAAAGTTTTGAACACCGACCACTACGGCCTGGAAAAGATCAAGGAGAGGATCCTGGAATTTCTCGCCGTGCGGCAACTCGTCAAAAATCCCAAAGGCTCGATCCTGTGTTTCGTCGGGCCTCCGGGCGTAGGCAAAACCTCGCTCGGCATGTCCATCGCCAAGGCGACGGGCCGCAAGTTCGTGCGCTTGTCATTGGGCGGCGTGCATGACGAGGCCGAGATTCGCGGCCATCGGCGCACTTACATTGGCGCCATGCCCGGCCAGATCATCCAGCACATGAAGCGCGCGGGGACGAAAAATCCCGTGTTCCTGCTCGATGAAGTGGACAAGATTTCCTCGGACTTTCGCGGCGACCCGGCATCGGCGCTGCTTGAAGTGCTCGACCCCGAGCAGAACGTGACCTTCCAGGATCACTACCTCGACGTGGACTACGATTTGTCGCAGGTGCTCTTCGTCGCGACCGCCAATGTGATGCACACCATTCCGGCGGCGCTACAGGACCGCATGGAAGTTCTCCGCCTGCAAGGCTACACGGAGCAGGAAAAGCTGGAAATCGCGCGCCAGTATCTCGTCAAGAAGCAGCGCGAGCAGACCGGCCTGAGCGAGAAAAATATCGTCTTCAAAGACGATGCGATTCTGGAAATCATTCGCTACTACACGCGCGAAGCCGGAGTGCGCAACCTGGAACGCGAGATCGGCAACCTGTGCCGCAAGGTGGCGCGCAAGGTAGTGAAGGCGGGAGCCAAGCATAAGGAAGAGATCAGTGCGGCGAACATCGCTGATTTTCTCGGTGTGCCCAAGTACCGCGACTCCGAAGCGCATGAAAAGAGCGAAGTCGGGCTGGTCACCGGCCTGGCGTGGACCGAAGTGGGCGGCAGCATTCTGACCACAGAAGTTCAGGTGCTCGACGGCAAGGGCAAGCTCACCATCACCGGCCAGTTGGGCGACGTGATGCAGGAGTCGGCGCAGGCGGCGCTGGCCTACATTCGCAGCAAGGCGCATGCGCTGGGGCTTTCGCGTGAGTTTTACCGCAGCATGGACATCCACCTGCACGTGCCCGAGGGCGCGATTCCCAAGGACGGCCCTTCGGCCGGCATCACCATGGCCACGGCGCTGGCGAGCGCTCTGGCGAAAATTCCTGTGCGGCGCGACGTTGCCATGACCGGCGAGATTACGCTGCGCGGCAAGGTGCTGCCCATCGGCGGGCTCAAAGAAAAATTACTGGCCGCGCTGCGCGCCGGAATCTTCGAAACCATTCTGCCGCGCGCCAACGAAAAAGATCTCTCCGAGCTGCCCGACAACATCAAGAGCGCCATGAAGCTGCACTTTGTAGACACGATGGACGAAGTGCTGGCGCTGGCCCTGGAGCGTCCGCTGCCCGCGCCGCTGCCCGACGAGACCAAGACCCTCGCGACGGTGCCGGGCGAAGTCACCGGCAATCTTCCCGCACCGCAGTAGACGGCCATTCGCGCCTGCACCCCACTTGAAAACTGTTTCAGGCAAACGGCATTGCCTGTGCCCCCGAAATCATTTTCTGGTGGAATAACGGCACGCCGGGTACACTTGTCCCGACGTTTCAGTCGAGGTGTACATGCTCAGCCGCCGCAAATTCCTGAAGACCGGCCTCACCACCGGGGCCGCAGCCATTCCGCTGGCCTCAGTTCTCGACGCCGCGCAGCAGCCCGCCCACGATGCCGCGATGCCAGCTCCGTCGATCCCTGCATACCAGCTAGTCGCTATGCCCGCGCGCCTGCCGCAGCCCGTCGCCGCCGCCGAGCCGTGGCAAAACAGAGTCCGCCGCGTGGGCCAGACCAACATGACCGAGCACGACCCCGCGGTAATGAATGTGGAGGAGTGGGCCGACTACTGGCACTCGTGCAAGGTCGACGTTGTGTTTGTCAGCGTCACAGGCATCCTGGCTTTTTATCCTTCCAAGGTGCCGTTTCACCGGCACGGGAAGTTCCTCAATGGCCGCGACTTTTTCGGCGAGTGCGCGGCGGCAGCAAAAAAGCGCGGCATGCGCGTGGTGGCGCGCATGAGTCCCGACCTGAACTGGGGCGATGCGCTGGCCGCGCACCCGGAGTGGGCGATGCGCCACAAAGACGGCTCCGTGCAATTCAGCACGGAGGAGCCGCGCCTCTTCAAGACCTGCATGTTCTCAAGCTACATGGATGATTACGTGCCTGCCGTGATGCGCGAGATCAATTCTCTTTATGACGTCGATTGCTTTTACACCAACGGATGGCCGCCGATTGGCATGCTGCCCGAGTGTTATTGCGCGATTTGCAGCAAGCTGCCGGCCAGTGGCACGCTGGCCTACTGGCGCGCCTTCAACGATCGCGCACTGAGCTTGTGGAAGCGCTACGACTCGATCGCCAAGGAGAAGAAGGCCGACAGTTTCTTCTTTGCCAACTCGGGCGGAAATGTACACGCCAGCGTGAACCTCGATCAGTTGGGCAAAACCATCGCGTGGTTCCAGGCCGACAACCAGGGACGCACCTACGACGAGCCCGCGGTGTGGGGATGCAGCTTGCAGGGCCGCGTGTGCAGCGCGGTGCTCGATGGAAAATTTGCCGCGAACGTCACGGCAGCCTACTCCACCGGCACCCCCGGATGGCGCAATTTGTCCAAGTCTCCAGATGAAACGCGCATGTGGCTGAACGAGACCGTGGCCAGCGGCATGGCGCCCTACAACCATTTTGTCGGTGCGGAAAAGGGGTTCTGCGAGGACCGCCGCTGGCAGAAGGTGGGTGAGGAGTACTTCCAATGGACGGCGCGTCATGACGCGCACCTGGCCGCGCGGCGCTCCGTTGCCAACATCGGCGTAGTGATGGGCCAGAGCACGCAACTGCTTTATCCCGGCCCGGCCACCGCCCGCGTGCGCACGTATATGCGCGAGACGACGCAAGGACTCTACGACGCGCTGCTCCGAGGCCGCTTCGCCTTCGACTACGTTCATGAGGACCGGCTGGAGCCGGAGCGCCTGAAGAAATACCGTGCACTGTTGCTGCCGAATATTGCGATGCTTAGCGACCGGCAGTGTGAGCAATTGCGCGCGTATGTGCGCGGCGGCGGCTCGCTCGTGGCGAGCTTTGAGACCAGCCTGTACGACGAAAACCTGAACCCGCGCACAGATTTCGGGCTCGGCGATCTTTTCGGCGTATCGCGCGCAGGCGACGTCGTAGGCACCAACGGCAATCCCTACTACGCGCGCATTGCGGCGTTACAAGCGGCGCATCCAATATTAGAGAGCTTCAGCGAAACCAACTGGCTGGCCGGCGCGCAAAATCGCCTGCCGCTCAAGCCGGTTGCGAATCCGGTGCTGACCGTGGTGCCGGGCTTCGTGCGCTATCCGCCAGAGCTCGCCTATCCGCCGATTTCAGAAACCGACGAGCCGGCCGTGGTGCTGCGCGAAGAAGGCACAAGCCGGCTGGCATGGTTCGCCGGTGACGTGGAACGCACGTATTGGCTCACGGATCACGGCGATTTGCTGCGCCTGATCGACAACACGATTCGCTGGGTCACCCGGGACGAGCGCATGGTGAGCGTGGACGGGCCGGGCTACATCGAGCTTTTCTGCTGGGAGACCGCACCGGGATACGCCGTGCACCTGCTCAACTACTCGAACGCAAACGCATTTCACGGCTGGATGCAATCAGTGGAGCCGCTGGGGCCGCAGCACGTGAGCATGAAGTTACCCGCGGGGGTCCATGTGCAGTCGGTCGAGCTCTTGAGAGCGGAGAGACAGGTGCCATTCAAATACGATCACCAACTGCTGCAGTTCACGGTTCCGGAAGTGAGCGACTACGAAGTGGCGGCAATCACGGCCGTTTCGGGTGTAGTTTGGGAGTAAGCGCAGGCGAATCCGCAGATTTCTACTCCGTGCTCCCTATTCCTTAGTCCCTAGTTTTTCCAGAGCGTCGCACGCGGTTTTCACGCCGTTTTCGCGAGCCACTTCTTCGGCCGCAATGCGTGCCTGCTCCGCATACTCCGGATCGGCGAGCAGGTCACGCACCCGCCGCGCCACGCGCCACGGCTTGTATTGCGAGCGCTGGATGACGCGCGCCACGCCGATGCGCTTCATGCGCCGCGCGTTGTCGGGCTGGTCGTGTGAGTAGGGCATGATGAGCATGGGCCGGCCGGCGCGCAAACACTGAGCCGTCGTTCCCACGCCACCCTGATGCACCACCAGCGCGGCGCGCGGAAACAGTCCCGAGTAGGGTGCGTACTCCGCCAGGCAAATCGAATCGGGCAGTTCTTGATTCGGACGATTGCGCGGATCTGTGCCGACCAACAGCACCGCGCGCACGCCCAGCTTCTTTGCCGCGTGCGCCGACAGCTCGTAAAAATCTCCCGCGGCCAGCACGGCGGCTGATCCCAGCGTGAACACCACCGGCGGCTCACCCGCTGCGAGAAACTCATCAAGCTGCGCCGGCAGCGCTGCATTGCCCGCATCGGCATCGTAAAAACAAAATCCTGTGATGAGCGTAGATGCCGGCCAATCCTTCTGCTCGGTGCCGAGCACCCGCGAAAAGAGTGCCAGCACAAGGTTGGGCGAGTGCTTGGCATCGAAGATAGGGTTCTTGCCCGGCGGTAATCCCAGCTCGCGACGCAGCTCGTAGATCGGCTCAGGCCATTTGCGCGTGACGAAGCGCGCCAGGCGGCGCATCGCGCGTCCCATGCCCGGAGCTTTATCGGCGCGGGCCAGCCGGGGATAGGGGGGCAGCACCGGAGGATCGAATGCAGAGAAAAACGAGAACGGCGCCAGCACATAGCTCGCCCAGGGAATGCCCGTAACTTCAGCGACAATGGGCCCCGCGTAGTTGAGTTCGCCGAGAAGCAGCAGGTCCGCACGCGCGGGTTTGGTGGCCGCGTCCAGCAGGTCCTCGTAAGTCTGGCGCAGCACCGGAAACAGAAATTCGCGCAGCCCCGTCTCCGTGCCCTTCTTCACGTCGTAAATCATCTCCACGAGTTTGGTGTTGGTGGGGTCGATGTCGGGCCGGAGCTCGCGAAACTCCAGGCCCAGCGGCGCAATCTTCGGCCGGTAAACGTTAGGCAGCGCCATCACCGGCGCATGGCCGCGGCGCTTGAGCTCCAGCGCAATGGAAATCAGTGGATTGATGTCCCCCAACGTGCCGATGTTCGACAGAACAATGCGCAATTCCGGCTCCCCCGATGCTTGAATGAGCTGCAGCTATGAGAGTAATGCATAGGAACCGCAAAACACGGAGCAGCCGTCTCTCACTTGGTACCAGCGGGCGGAGCATACGCGCAGGCCGCCGGGGGGTCCTTCAACGTCGGCCCCAGATCCGCCCAGTACGGGCTCTTTTTCAGCAGCGAGCAGAAATCTTCGAGCGAAGCGAACGGCTTCTGCTGCGCCTCGGGCCCCACTGCATCCACAAACTTCCACGCCAGATCCGAGTGGCCTGTATAGATCAGGTCGAGTACCACGCCCCACATCGCGTGGCCTATCTCGTCGACAGCGCCATCATGCACTGCCTTTTGCGCGGTGCTCAACTCCTTGTTCCACGCCGCTTGCTTCGGCGCGGGCGTCTGCATCTTGTCGAAAGCAACGTGATAGGCTCCGCCGTTGGCGTCGTCCACAAAGCGCAAAATCACGTCCTCTGAAGGTGAGCACGCAAAACATGTGGGCCAGTACCGGAACGTCCAATCTGCAGTGTAGTAATAATATTTCCGATCCTTCCCATCGCGCGCAAAGTGCGCTATGTCGTCATCGGCATCGTTCAGCCGGGCCACAAGCCGCACCTCCGGAGCCAGCTCGTAGACGTAGTGCAACGTGCAGCAATGCCCTCCCCCGGTAAACTGCGAAACGATCAAGTCCGGATGCCCGCGCCCCGTCACGTCTGCGCCGTTGGCGATCTGAGGAATGTCGCCTGAGCCGGTCTGCCCCAGCGTCAGCCTTCCCCCGCCTCCTATCGTGCCGCGATACATTACTTTGGTTCCGCTCGTCACCTGAAGACAGTCGGCGGTTTCGGAGGAAAAGGCCGAAATCTTCAACTGACCCACGGTTACTGTGCTGTTCAGGTATTGTGCCGTGCACACGGGCGCCGTATCGCCGCTCGGCTGCTGCTGTGCAAACAGCTCGCCGGGCGCGGCCATCAACGCCACTGCGAACGCAGTCGCCCACCTGCGACGCGTGCCCGTTTGAATTTGCCAGCTCATTATCGATGCACCCGCGTGTGCGACCAAGATAGCACTCTCCCCCCGCACCTTCGCCAGTCCCCTCGCCATCCCCGCCTTCCGAGGTTGTCTTTCTTCCTGGCTGGCCTCAGTTGGAGAACCGCTCCAGCCCGCGCCCTCCTCCCCAGCCCGGCATTCCCGTATAGTTTCTGTAGCAACTGCCTGCCGATGAAACTCATCCTCATTGTCGTCGTGGTTCTGGTTCTCGCCGGCTCCCTGGTGGCCGACTACAAATGGCGCAAGTGGATGGCCGCCCGGCGCCGCGAACGCAACCAGCCAGACCCGCGGGCAGACCGCTAGTCCGTAGTCCCTCAGTCCCTTAGTCCCTCAGTCCCGCCGCCCGTTTTCCCTCGGTCCCTGTTTACAATAGCTACAGGGAGCCGTCAAAACACCTATGCGACTCATGTTAGCCGTTCCATTCTCCGTACGACTGAACCGTGCCCGCCTTATGCTGGCCCTGCTGCCCGCGGTACTGCTTTGGATTGCGCCCGCCGCACACGCCCAGTTTGGCGAGCCGCCCACCACCCAGGTGCACGACGCCTCGGCCCTCAAGCCACCGGCTGGCGCCCGCGTCGCCATCGTCGAGTTCGAGGACCTGGAGTGTCCGGATTGCGCCCGCGCCAACCCATTGCTCAAAGACGCGGCCGACAAATACCACATTCCCTGGATCCGCCACGACTTCCCGTTGCCCATGCATAGCTGGAGCTTCCAGGCGGCCGTGAACGCGCGCTTCTTCGACACCAAGAGCCAGGCCCTCGGCAGCGAGTACCGCGATTACATATTTGCCAACCAGATTTCCATCGAGACGCCCCCCGAGCTGCAGCAGTTCACGCAGAAGTTCGCCGACGCGCACAAGGTCGCACTGCCGTTCGCCATCGATCCCATGGGCAAGCTGACGCAGGAAGTAAAGGCGGACTACGCACTCGGGCAGAAGATCGGCATTGAGCACACGCCCACCATCTGGGTTGTGACCAATGCCGCGCATGCCGCACCCTTCGTCGAGGTGGTTGACCGCAGCAAGCTCTACCAGCTCATCGACGCGGCCCTGGCGGAAGCGAAAAAATAGGGACCAGCCAATACGGGATAGACCGGGCCCACGAGTCTTCTCGTGTTCGCTATCGGTCACTCCCTATCGGCTATTCCCTACTCCCTGAACTTCAATCTTCACCAGCTCCTGGCCGCCAGGCGCGACCATGCGCGTCTGCGGCGCGCGCCAGTGATCGATGTAGCTGATGCGGTGCACGCAGCCGATGGTGCAGTGCGGCGCGCAGCTCTTGGCGGTCAAAAACTCGCGCTTCACGTCCTCGTGCGAATATTCGGCGATGGGCACGCCGGGATAGCCGCGCTGCTGCGAGCAATAATGCACCAGGCCGTCTTCGCAAATATACAAATATCGCGACCCGGCGCGGCATCGCCAGTTATTCGCCCGGCCCTGCACAATGGCTTCCTGAAACTTGTCGAACTGCGCGTAGTTAGTCTTCTTGCGGTCGGTCATCGCGTGGTAAACGCGCGCCTCTTCTTCGGCCAGCGGCTTCAGTTGTCCGTCGCCGTCGTGAATAATCCCGATGGTCGACTCAAAGCCCAGCTCCAGGGCGCGCTTGCCGATCACCAGCGCGTCGTTGGGATTGCGAATGCCCCCGCCCACCACGGAATTAATATTCACGTGGAACTCGGCATACTCGGCCAGCATCTCCAGCCGCTTGTCCAGCGTCTTGAGCGATTTCAGCGACACGTCGTCGGGATCGAGATTGTCGATCGAAATCTGCATGTGGTCCAGGCCGGCTTCATTCAGCCGTTGAATGCGCTCCGGACTCAGCAGAAAGCCGTTGGTGATCATGCCGGCAATCGCGCCCGTCTTCCTCATCCGCCGGATAATGTCGTCGAGCTGCGGATGCGTCAGCGGCTCGCCGCCCGAGATGCCGATCATCGCTGTGCCCAGCCGGCCCAGGTGGTCGATCCGCCGGTACATCTCCTCGAGCGGCACAGGCTTGCTCACCTTGTCGTACTCGTTGCAATAAGCGCAGCTCAAATTGCAAAAGCGCGTAGGAATGATCTGCACCAGCACGGGATGCGATTTGTGCGCCAGCGCCCACACCACCATCCAGTACTCGCGAAGCTTGCGCTTAGCCGCGACCCAGCGGCCTTTGAACGTCGATCTCCGGGGAATTGCCATTCTTTCTATTTGAACACGGATGAGGCATGGAGCGAAAAGGCAAGGAAAACCCGTAGCGCCGGTCTCCAAAGGCTGTTACGACCCGGCGCCACCGTACTCCAGCCGCGCTTGCCTTTCGTCGTGTATCGGGGCACGATTTCAGCCCCTGCTACTTCAAGCCGCCAAACATGGCCGCGCGCGGCGAGTTTCGTAATAGCCCGGCAAGATCGGGACAACGAGACGGTCCCCGCGCCATCAGCCCGCGCAGCGGGCGTCAGATGTTAGCCCCAGTCGTCAGACTGGGGGCCTCACGCCCCCTCCATCGCCCAGAGCCCGCTTCAGCGGGCGAAAGAACCCTTTTACTCCTGTTTTTAGGTGCTTATGTGAAATTCTGATTTCGCGTGCGCGCTTATTCGCGAAATTCTCGTTTCACGCGCACCCGAAATGCGCGCAATTCTGATCAATGGGTCTCAAAAAATCGCGAAGCCCCAGGCCAACATTCCGGGGGTATTCGGCAGCTTCCCAGCGAACATTTGACCCCCTTCCGGCAGCACAAAAACGAACATTTCGTCTGATTCTAATGAACTTAACGAAACACCCACGCCCCCACGCAAGAAATGCAAATCCCGTTCGACCCGGATCGCACGCAAGACACACCCGCAGCGCCAATGCTGATCCATTCAGACCTAAATCGGGACATTCACGAATCGGATGTGCGGCGGGTGTGGAATGAGCGTAGTGTGAGAGATGGAGTGAGCACCGTTCTCCTCTTTCAGGTCCTCTGAACTAAGGCAGTTTATCTGGAGCATCTTCCCTCGCTTAGCCCACGAATTGCCATGAGGGCTCTCAATGATCAAATCCAAAGTCCAAAAACAGCCGAAGCTGAATAAAGCTGTCGTCGCCACGCCGCAAGCCTCCGCCGTCAACTCCGCTCTGCCCAAAGTCCGCGACGTCGAGACTGCCGCTGTGCCGTATGCCTCCGCCGTCAGGTCTGCCATTGCGCCCGCAGCCTGCGCACACAGCAAGATACAAGACCGGGCCTTCGCGATCTATGAAAAGCGCGGCAGCATGCACGGCCACGACTTACAGGACTGGCTTAGCGCCGAGCGCCAGGTGATGGCGCACTAAGGCAATCGCGCAATCATCGCGCTAGAGCAATCACATATTCATCGTTACAACTTCGGCCGAATGGCTGAAAGGGGAAGCTGTGGGCTGCTCCATCTGCACCTATCTCGAATGCGCTTTTAAGAGCCGCCACGGCGAATACATGACGACCTGCTCCGAGGCGTTTCGTCGCGTGAGCTCGAAGCGCATGGCATATGCCTCAGTAGAGATGGAGCGCGCGCGGAGCGAACTGGCAATGCACCGCACGGTCTGCATTTCCGCTGCGGCAAAGACCGGTGTGCGGCGCTCGTGATGCCTGATCTTGCCGGTCAGGGTTCGTTGTCGAGGTATTCCGCGGGCACGTCGTCCTCAGGCACCTCGCGCGTGCGGACCTCGGCGACATCGGCGTCCGGCGCGTTTTCTACGCCGGAGAGGATTCCCGCTTCATAGGCGTTGCCTTCTTCGATCAGTTCCTCAACGCTTTCTGAGTCTGCAAGCGCGGAATCGCGGATCTGCTGCAGATCGCCGGACTGGCCAGCGGAGTCTGGGCCGGTCTCGTCGCGCAATTTTCGTCTGGGATTAGCCATGAAGATGCCTCCTGTGGCATTCGATGCTCTGCGGAGGCGAACGGTGCCGGTGTCTTTCGAAAAAGGCGGGAGCGAGAAGGGCCGCAGGGAGCGGCGCGACCCCGAATCTGATTTTTCAGAATTAGGGACCGGGAGCAAGGGCCGACAAGGCAGCTGCAATTTCCTGGCTTCCAGCCCATTGAAGCGACCGGGGGGCTCTATACTGTGCGCTGTGCCTCTGCCGCCAGACCAACTCGTCGCCCTGATGATTGCAGTGAGCTTTGCCGCGGGGTTGAACGTCTATGCCACGGTGGCGACGCTGGGGCTGCTGGGACATACGCGATGGCTGATGCTGCCGGCGTCTCTGCACCTGCTGGCAGACTGGAGAGTGATTGCGGCGGCGCTCGCACTCTTCGCGGTAGACTTTTTTGCCGACAAGATTCCGGGGTTCGACGTGATCTGGAATGCGCTGCACACATTTATCCGCGTGCCGGTGGCGGCGCTGATGGCATTTCAGGCGGCGGCGAACCTCTCGCCGGGCCAGCAACTGGTGGCGACGCTCGCCGGAGGGATGATTGCGTTTATTGCGCATGGCTGCAAGACGGCGGCGCGCGTCGCGGTGACGCCATCGCCCGAGCCGTTCTCTAATATGGCGCTGAGCGTGAGCGGCGATGCGCTGGCGATATTCCTGACGTGGCTTTCAACGTGGAAGCCGTATGTGGCCGCGGGGATTGCCGTGGTGCTGCTGTTGATCGCGCTAATGCTGGTGCGCTGGATGTGGCGCGCGATGCGGTCCCCCTTTTGGAGGCGCGCGGAGGCGGCTCGACGATGAACCGCCTCCCCACGAATCGCCTGGAGGGAATCCGCCCGATGAAGTAGTTTTGCGGGTCGCCTCTGCGGGTTTACATTAATTTACGTTTACATTGACTTAATGGAGAAAGCGAACTGCGATAATTGCCAGGAAAATCGCGGCGATCACGATCCCTGCAACTTTCTCTGCCGTTGTCATTGATTGGTCCATTGCATGGTCCATAAGTCACCTCTTCAAACTTAGATGCCGAGGCCTGTGTCGCGTGGCTCGGCGCAGGTAGGACGGCTTTTGATGAGATCGAAACAGAGACGGAAGTGACGGATTCCGTTGCACTTTTCGCGCTTGCGACGTCCGCAGTTTATCTCGTGCGAAAATCAGGGACAGGGTACTTGCCGGGGAAAGAGATTCCTGATGACGACAGCTTTGCGGATGATGACGACGATTATTCTGGCAGCGCACGCGATGCGAGCCGGATCTGCGCCCAGGATTTTTGTGGCCAACGATTTCGGCGCCAAAGGCGATGGAACGACGCTGAATACGGAGCCGATTCAGAAAGCGATTGATGCGGCCGCGGCAGTGAAGGGAACGGTGACGCTGAAGCCGGGCACGTATCTGACGGGGTCGTTGTTTTTGAAGTCGGGCGTGACGCTCGATGTGGCCCAAGGCGTGACGCTGATCGGGTCTGAGCAGCTCAAAGATTATCCCATGCTGCCGACGCGGATTGCCGGAATCGAAATGACGTGGCCCGCCGCGCTGGTGAATGTGCGCGACCAGCACAATGTGCAAATTACCGGCAAAGGCACAATTGACGGCGACGGGCCGGTGTGGTGGAAGTCGTATTGGGATTTGCGTGCGACGTACGAGCCGAAGGGCTTGCGGTGGGCGTCGGATTACGATGCGCGGCGACCGCGGCTGATACTGATTCAGAATTCATCCGCAGTCGAACTGGGCGGCGGGATTCTGCTGAAGCGGTCGGGATTCTGGACGGTGCAGATTCTTTACTCGCACGATGTGCATGTGGACGATGTCACTATCCGCAACAACGAGGGCGGGCGCGGGCCGTCGACGGATGGAATCGATATCGACTCATCGCAGAAGGTCTTGGTGGAGCATGCCGACATCGACGTGAACGACGACGCGCTTTGCCTGAAGGCGGGACGCGATGCGGATGGGTTGCGCGTGAACCGGCCGACCGAACATATCGTCTTACGTGACTCGATCATTCGCAGCGGGGCGGCGGCGCTGACGATTGGGAGCGAGACGTCAGGCGGATTTCGCGACATTGAGGCCTACGACATCACGGCGTTGAAGGGAGTGCCTTCCGGCGTGCTGTTCAAGAGCGCGCACACCAGGGGCGGATTCGCGGAGAACATCCGGATTCACGATTTGACGCTGCAGGGCGTGGCGATTCCCATTCACATTACGATGAACTGGAATCCAAGTTACAGCTATGCGGCGATTCCGGCGGGGATGACGGACGTGCCGGATTACTACAAGGTGCTGGCGACGCCGGTGCCCGAAGCGCAGGGGCTGCCGCATTTCCGCAATGTGCACATCTCGTACGTAAAGGCCACGGGGGCGCGGGAGGCGTTCAACGTGAGCGCGTATGCAGCGGCGCCGCTCGAGGATTTCCGCATCGATCATCTCGACATTGAAGCGGCGACGGCAGGAACCGTTGCGAATGCGAAGAATTGGAAGTTGGAGGACAACAAATTTCAAACGGCGGATGGGAGCCAGGTGAAGTTTGCGGATTCAACGGCGACGGACCCTAAGGATGTGCCGTATGGGGATCGATGAAAGTTGGGACTAGGGACCAGGGACGTAGGGACTGAGGAACTCAGGACTGAGGCGCTGGAGGGTGAAGCGGGCGATGGCGAACAAAATAGTTCGCGCGGTGCGGAAATCGTTTACGGTGGTGCTGGAGCCGGATGGCACCGATCTGAACTGGACGGTCGCGCGGATCCCCTTTGACGTGGCGAAGGCGTGGCCGGTGCGCAAGGGGCGAAGAGTGCGCGGCGAGATTGAAGGATTCGCGTTCCGGACCACGCTGTTTCCGCGTCCCGGAGGCGGCGAGCATTATCTGCTTGTGAACAAGAAGATGCAGGCGGGCGCGGGGGTGCAAGCGGGCGAGAAGGCGCGGATCTGGCTGGAGCCGGATCTGGAGGAACGCGAGATTCTGTTGCCGGAGGAGCTCGAAAAGGAGTTGAACGGCGATCGCAGGTTGCGAAGGTGGTTCGATGGCTTGAGCGACTCGATGCGGCGCGAGATTGGGAAGTGGGCTGACGAGCCGAAGACTCCGGAGAGCCGGAAGAAGCGCGCGGGGAAGATGGCGGAGCGGCTGATGCAGGCGATGGAGGGGGAACAGGAGCCTCCGCCGGTGCTGAAGGCGGCTTTCCAGCGGCAGCCGCGGGCGCGGGAGGCGTGGTTCGCACTGACGCCGGCGCAGCGAAGGAATCACCTGCTGGGCATCTTCTACTATGAGACGGCGGAAGGGCGGGAGCGCCGGGCGGCCAAGGCGATTGAGGAAGCAGTAAAAAAGCGGGGAATAGGGAGTAGCCAATTGCCAATCGAGAAAAGCTAGACGTCAAAAGCGGAGAGCTGTTTTCGGGCCTGTGGACAACTTTTTTGGGAGGAATGGTGTTGGGAGAGAGTAGGGGGGACGATCGAGAGGCTTCAGGCTGAGGATTTTGGAGTTTGGTCGACTTTTAGTCGATCTCTGGTCTTGGAAGCCATTTATGTCGTCTAATGAAGAGAGATGACCATCGCTTCAGTACGGCCATTCTTTGCCCAAGCGTCCGTAGCTGCCGACGAGCAGGCTCGGCTAGAAAGCCTTTCAGTTGCCGAAGGGCTGAAACGGCGCAAGGCGGGGTTGCTGGATGAGTTGATTGTGCGTTACCAGCACCGGCTGCTGCGTTACCTGCTCTTCCTTACGGGGAACCGGGAGACCGCCGAAGACCTGTTTCAGGAGGTCTGGATGCGGGTGCTGGTGCGGGGCGCCCAGTTTAACGGCAAAGCGCGGTTTCAGACCTGGCTGTTTACCATTGCCCGCAACCTGGTGATCGACCAGCGGCGCAAGCGCACCATGAACAGCCTGGATGAGCTGATTGACGGGGTTGGCGACGACGACCGGGCAATGACCTTTGAAGTGGCAGCCGACGATCCGACGCCTTTCGAACACGTTTCAAACCTCGAAGACCGCGAAAAGATTGCGGCCGCGCTGCTGGAACTGGATACGCTGCACCGCGAGGTGTTGGTACTGCGCTTTCACGAGGAGCTCTCGCTCGAAGAGATTGCAAAGGTGACCAGAGCGCCGCTTTCTACTGTGAAATCAAGGCTTTATCGTGGACTGGCGATGATCAAGCCGCGGCTTGGCTACGCAGCGGAGCGCTTTGAGGCACGCTGCGATACACGTTTAGGGGCGGGCTTAGGGGAGGCGATGTGAAAACGGCGGGGTGGGCCGACAGTACGCCTGCGAATCCGGTGGTTGGGGCCGCAGCGAACCTGCGGGCCGACGCTGATGCCGCCCATCGCGGCTTGCTGGCGGCGCTGGCCGGAAAACAGGCCGTCCGGGATCGCGCCGTGGCCCAGAAGACCCGTCGCGTGGTGCGGACTTCGCTGGGAGTGATGCAGGATCAAAGTGCGAGCCGGCGGCGCAGTCGTGCTTTGGCCATGGCGGCTCTCCTACTGGTTCTGCTGGCGCTGGGACCGTTTGTGTGGCACGTGACAGACGGACTGCTGGGCGGCGAGCACATGGCGGATATCTTCACGCAAACCAGCCTTTGGATCTGCATCCTGTGCCCGGTGATTCTGGCGGCGGTAATTGTGGCCGGATGGGCCCGCATCAAGCAATAAATTAAAGATCTCAGGTGTCGGGTTTCAGGTGTCAGGCCGCATTGGCCTGGGGATCTTGCCCAAACAGTGCGCAAGGAAGCGCGAAATCCCCAAAAAACTGGCAAAATCCCTAAAATTGGCAACTTCTGTCTTGCCTCTCCCGTCCATTCAAAAAAGGGGTTCATCGGCTTTAAAGAGATCTCAGGAAAGGCCCTCCGTGGTAAGGGAAGATCCATGCCCGATCCGCAAGCTATCAGCGTAAACGAAGAAGAAAGAATGATTCCGGTCTGGTCGATTGTTGCGGCCAGCTTGGCGTTTGTTCTGGTCGAATACTACTTCTGGATCATTGCGCCCGGCCAACACCACCATGCGGCGCCGGCGCTGGGCCTGCGCATTTACTTCAATATCTCGTGGGGTGTGGTGGCTTCGCTCTACTTCCTGATGGTGGGCTACATCAGCAAGGATGCACCGCGGCGCGCGATGAGCACGCGTTTCTGGATGTTGATCTGCTTCGTGATGCCGGCGGGCATTGGCGCCGTGCTTTATTTTCTGCTGCGGCCGCCGCAGGTGTTTCGCTGCCCCGCCTGCGGCACGCATGTCCAGGGTGATTTCCATTTCTGCCCGCAGTGCAACTACCAGCTTTCGGCAAGCTGCGGCAACTGCTTCCGCACAGTGCGTGCTACCGATCAGTTCTGCACTCGCTGCGGCCACGAGTTGGCGCAGGACCCCACGCCGGCGCGGCTGCGGGTGATGAGCGAGTAGAAAAACAGCTTTCAGCCTTTAGCTATCAGTCTTCAGCTTCTTCGTGCGGGGAGGGATTTTTGTAATCTCGCGGCCAGCGCAAGAGTCCTGTATTGGGTGGCCTTGCTGCTTCAAAAGTATGATAAAGTATGACAAATGAAGAGCACTGGAGGGAGCCTTTATGGGAACGATTGAACGCCTGACCATCACGCTTCCTGCCGACATGGCGGGGCTGGTCAAGGGGGCGGTCAATGAAGGTGGATACGCTTCGACCAGCGAGGTGATCCGCGAAGCGCTGCGCGAATGGAAGATGAAACGCGACCTTCACGCGGGCCAACTTGCGGCTTTGAGGGTCGATATTGATCGCGGTCTTGCGGATGCGGCGAATGGCCGGCTCGTCCCTTACGATCGCGAGCGCATTCTCGAGCGCGGGAGGAAACAATTCGCAAGCCGTGCAAACTTCGCCTTACCGAGGCCGCAGAAGCAGACTTAGCGGAGATCTGGAGTTATCTCGCCGCGGAAGCATCCGAAACCGTTGCGACCCGATTTCTGTCGCGTCTTGAGTCCCGGATTCGCTCGGCATTGGTACTGCCGTTTTCCGGTGCGCCTCGTTCCCACCTTGCGCCCGATCTGCGCGTGATTTTTCATCAAAAGTACGCTGTCTATTACTTGCCTCGTCTTGGCGAGATCGTTATCGTCCGGGTTCTGCAGGGGTCCCGTGATGTTTCTACCATTGCTGAGGCTGGCGGCTTCGCGACCTGACGTGCGATTGGGCCGTTGACGAAACCCTCTTTTCGGCTTCTCTGAACTCGCTTGCGATAGAATCGAATCGCTGCTCATCATGACCATTTCCGCACTGATTATCGACGACGAACAACTGGCCCGCGAGGAGCTGAAGTATCTGCTCGACTCGGTGGGCGGCGTGGACGTGGTGGCGCAGGGAGCGAACGGCATTGAGGCTGTGGACCTGATCGAGGAGCACCATCCGGACCTGGTGTTTCTGGATGTGCAGATGCCGGGCCAGGACGGATTCGCGGTGATCCAGCGGCTGATGGACCGGAATCGCGCGGGCACGGCCGCGCCAGAGAAAAGGGATTCGGACAAGCGCGACTTGGAGAAGCGCGAGGTCCCAAATGTTGCGAGCGCGGGCAAGCATACGGCGACGCTGCCGCATTTCGTGTTTGCGACAGCATACGATCAGTACGCGGTGCGCGCGTTCGATGTGAATGCCGTGGATTACCTGCTGAAGCCATTCGACCGTGCGCGGGTTCTTGAGGCGGTGGAGCGGGTGCGCGTGCGGCTGGCAACGGGTGGTGCGCCCGGCGCTGTCGCGCCAGATGCAGAGTCGCAGATCGAACGGCTCTTGCAGTTGCTGAACAGGCCGCAGGCGGCCGAGCCGGGACGCGCGCCGGCCAAGCTGATTGTGCAGGCGCAGAGTCGCTTGCTGCTCGTGGACCAGGCGGAGATCTGCTTTGCGGCTATTGATGAGGGCGTGATTCGCGTGGTAACGCGCGTCTTCGAGGGGCAGTCGAAGTGCCGCACGCTGGAAGAATTGATGGAACTGCTCGACCCGGCGCGCTTCTGGAGAGCGCATCGCGGATTTGTGGTGAACATCGATCAGATTCGCGAAGTGATGCCGTGGTTCAAGTCGAGCTACCAACTGCGCATGAACGATAAACAGCAGACGGAGATCCCCGTGAGCCGCGCACAGACTAAACGGCTGCGGGAGTTGTTCAGTTTGTAGCAGGATCTCAGTCGTAACGCTCGAAGACAATCTGCTTCTTGTGCCAGCCGAAGCCGTCCAGGCGCTCGCGCACACTCGATACCATGAAATTCAGTCCGCAGATGTAGGTGTAGATGTCGAAGCGCAATTCCGCGGGCGGAGTTGCGGGATCGACGGGCGGCACAGGCAACGGCTGGCCCAGGCGCGCGGCGCGGTCTTCAACAATTTTGGCGACGTGATCCTGCACGTAACCGCGGAGGCCGGTCCACTGAGGCTGTGCGCGGCTCAGCGTGGGCAGGTAGTGGAAGTTGGGCACGCGCTGGGCGAGCGCTACAAACTCATCATGGTAGTACATATCGGTCTCGTAACGCGTGCCGTAGACGAGCCAGATTTCCTTACCGTTGCTGCGGTCGGGGCCATCGGCGGGGAAGAGCCACTGCGAGTAGCCGCGCATGGGCGCGACGCCGGTGCCAGTGGCGACGAAAATCGAATCTGTGACGGGCTCCTGCAACACGAAGTGGCCGTGCGGGCCGTGGATCTGAATGGCCGAACCAACGGGCAGATCGGGTAGATCTGCGAGGTGATTCGAAAAGAAACCATTCTCCACGCGGTTGACGCACAACTCGAACTGGTTGCCACTAGGGGCCGAAGCGATGGAATAGGCGCGCGTCTGCTGCTTGCCATTCTCGTCCGGGGCGACTGCGGAGACGAACTGGCCGGGCAGGTAAGGGAAGGTCTCAAGCGACTCGACAGAGAACAGGAAGTGATAGCACTGCGCGACTTCAGAGATGCACTCTTTGCGCAGGAGACGCGCTGTAAGGAGCTCACGTGCCAAGTTTTTTCTCGCTTTGCCGGGAAGTAGGGGCCGGTACAGTATCTGGGGAAATTATAGGATGCCGGGGGCGGCTGCGGCCATCAGGGAGTCATTACGGGCAGCTGGACCGCGGAGTCATGGCCGGGGCCGGAGTAGATGGTGATGGTCGCGGGCTTGTAGGCGGAAGCCTTGGCTTTCATGATGTTTGGCACAAAGGTTTGCGGATTGCGATCGTAAAGCGGGAACCATGTGCTTTGGATTTCGACCATGACGGTGTGGCCAGCCTTGAAGACGTGGTCTACATCGTGAAGGCTGAACTTGTACTCGTGAATGGAACCCGGCGCGAGCGCGGCGGGGCGATCGTAACCTGACAGATAGCGGCCGCGAAAGATTTCAGCGTTGGTGATGAGTTGGTAGCTGCGCATTTTCGGGTCGGGATCGTCATCGGGATACTGATCGATGAGCTTGACGACGAGATCGTTGTCGCTTCCAGTGGTGGCAGCGTAGATATCCGCGAAGACCTCGCCGGTTACGATCAGGTTCTGCGTGAGCACGGGCAGCTTGAACATGGCGACGTCGTTGCGGCTGGTTACAAAGCGCTGGTCTTCGGTGAGCCAGTTGTACCACTGTGAGCCGTCGGAGTAAGTGGGTTGAATGGGGCGGTGACGATAGGGGACCGGATTGGCAGGATCGCTTACGTAGGATGCGGTTGCCGTGGTCGTTGAGGAACTCCAACTGAGCAGGCCTGCGCCCGCGAGATAGAGGCTCGTGGGATGCGATTCTTGGGGCGGGAAGTGGGAGTAATACTGCCAGGTGTTCGAGCCAGTTTGAAAACTGGCTGTGTCTTCGAGAGTGAAGCCGGGGTCATCCTTGAGATAGTGTGCGAAAAACCTTGCTTCGATGCGCGACCGGAACTCGGTGCCGATGGGCTCGCCGTAATCGAGATTGCCCAGGCTCCAGTTAGGCGATGACCAGTAGCCGTGACGCCAGGGGCCGAGCACCAGGAAGTTCTGGTGTTTGGTGTCGTGCGGCTCGAGCTTTGCGTATTCTTCTTGCGGGCCGTACATATCTTCCTGGTCGTAGTAACCGCCGACGCTGAGCGTGGGCACGGCGACCGTGTTGAGTGCATTCTCAACGGCGCGCGGGACCCAAGTGGAATCGTACGCAGGATGATTGAGGAAGAGCTTCCAGGTGGGCAGTAGAGCGGCGCCGGACTCTTTGACATCGCGGGCAAAGTTCCCTCGCTCGAGAAAATAATCGAAGCCGTCGACGGGCAGCCCGTCCTTGTCGCGGCCGTAATCCACCGCGGTCCAGTCTTTGGTGGATTCGAGATCGCGCACGTAGTCGTAGCCGTAGCTCTGGCGGAAGGCGCCGTTGTGAAAGAAATCGTCGCCCATCCAGACGTCGATCATCGGCGCCTGCGGCGAGATGGCTTTTACTGCGGGATGCGGATCGATGCCCGCCATCATGGCGAGAAAGCCGTCGTAACTGGTGCCGGCAAGTCCGACGCGGCCATTATTGCCGGGCACGTTTTGGAGGAGCCAGACGACGGTATCGTAAGCGTCGGTGCTTTCGTCGACGGCCGCGGGATTTTTGTGATCGGCGAGCGGATGCATCATGATGAATTTGCCCTCGCTTCTCGATCGCCCGCGAATGTCTTCGGCCACGTAGATGTAGCCGTCGCGCGCCAACTCCGCACGCGATTGGAAGAAAGATGCGCGGCTTGTATCTTCGACGCCGTAGGGTGTGCGCTCGAGGAGAATGGGCAGCGGCGCGGCGATGTCGGAGGGTTTGAGGATCACCACGTGGAGCTTGACGCCATCGCGCATGGGAATCATGGCCTCGGTGCGCACGTAATCGTGGAAGACGTGATGCACCGGCGGCCCGCTGCGCTCAAAGACGATGCCGGGAAACGTGGAAATCGAGACGGAGGTTGCCTGGCCGGATGCGTCGAGGGAAAAGACGACCTTGTCATCGCCATGCGCGAAGCCGAAAATCGTTGCCGAGATCTGTTTGAGCTGCTCGGGCACAGAGCGTTCGGATTCGAGAGTCAGTATGTGGTCCTGTACATAAAAGGTGAAGGCGTTGCCCGGCTGGCCGGGAATGGTGTACTCGCCGGCAAAGGCATCGAGAGGCGCGGCTCCAGGGGTTTGCGAGGTGATAGCGGAAGGGACCGCAAACAGGCCAAGGAACAGAACGGAATGCAGGACGCGCTTGGAAATCAAAATGGGTCTCTCCAAAGAGCTCGCACGAATGAACAGGCCCGTGGTCTTGGCAAATTCGCGCCACATGCGAAGCGACGAGCGCAAGCCGATGCGCTAGTGCGCGTGGCTGTGGCCGTGAGGATGCGCATGGCCGGTGGAGATGGCCTCGGGAGGCGCAACGCAGCCGTCGAGGAACTCGCAGCCAATGTGCTCGAATTGAATGGTGGTGTGGCTGATCTGATACTGCTCGCGGAGCAGACCGTTGAGCTTGACGAGAATGCACGCGCTTTCAGACAGTGGAATGTCGGCGATGGTAACGTGGCACGCCAGGGCGCGCGAATGCGAGCCGAGGCACCAGACATGCAGGTCGTGAACGTTGACGACGCCCTCCACGGCTTCCATGCCGGAGCGAATCTGGGCCGGCGAGCAGCCGCGGGGCGCGCCCTCGAGGAGAATATTCAGGGTTTCGCGGATGATGCCGATACTCGACCAGAAGATGAGCGCGGCGATGAGCAGCGAGAGAACGGGATCGATCCAGCTTTGTCCGGTGAGCAGAATGCCGAAGCCGCCAGCGATGACGGCGGCTGTGGAAAGCGTGTCGCCGGCCATGTGCAGGAAGGCGCTGCGCAGGTTGACGTCGCGGGCCACGCCCCACAAAAGCGCGGCGATGATGCCGTTCATGGCGACGCCTGCGGCGGCCACGATCATCATGAGGCGTGGTTGGACGGCGACGGGGGCGCTGAGACGGTGCACGGCCTCGACTGCGATGCAGAGCGAGATGGCGATAAGAGTGCCGGCGTTGATGAAGGCAGCAAGGACTCCGGCGCGCTGGTAGCCGAAGGTGCGGGCGTGGTCGGCAGGACGCGACTGAAAATAGACTGCGGCAAAACTGAGCAGGAGGGCGAGAAAATCGGAGACATTGTGGCCGGATTCGGAGAGCAGCGCCAGCGAGTGAGCGCGCAAACCAGCGATGAATGTGACGACGACGTAAACCAAGGTGGCGGCCAGCGAGATGCGCAGGACCAGGGTTGTCCGTTTCGCATTTTTGTCAGCTTGCGCCGGGTGCCAATGCATAGAGATAGTGTAACCGGGGTTGGGTATGAAAAGACAGGGAACAAGGGAACGAGGGAACAAGCGAACAAGAGAGCGGGCGGCGTTGCGAGGCTGCGGAGCTAATGGCCGCCAGGTTCGAGATGACTGCGGTCGATGGGATCGGGGTCGTCGATGGAGGGGAATTGCGGCAGGCCCGCGCGCAGCCCGGTCCAACCCTCGGCGACCACGATGCTGTTATAAGGGTTGCCGGGCTGGTAGCGCACGGTGCAGGGAAATCCGGCACGCACTTTGCCTGTCTCGACCACGCCAAGCATTGCGGTAATTTCCTGCGAGCACTCGTAGTCCACGCCGCCGATGCGGTAGCTGAAGAGGAGGAAGGTCAGAGGCCGGCCGTCTGCGCACGCCACTTCGTAGACGTCGAGCAGCATGCCGTCAACGAGTCGACCCGACTGGACCAGGAACTGACGGCGCGCGCGCTCGATCTCCTCCGCGCTAGGGCGCCGGCGCAACACCAGCCAAAGAGCCAGGGCCGCGGCCGCGGCAACTGTAGTTGCGCCGGCCGCGATCTGCCAGTCGTTGTTGTTCGGAAAGGTCATTTACGGGTGGACATTGCCCTCAACAGCCCCCAGATTGAGGATACCGCACGCGAAATGCCGGTTGGGCTGGGTGACGGCGTGTCTTGACGGCCGCAGCGATTGCGGCAATCCGGAAGAGCTCCAACGTCGCGCAAATGCCCTATACTCTAGGTTGCATCGGGCGCGGGATTCCTGCCTGTGAAGGGCCCGTGTTTGCCAGAGTTTGAGGATTGAAAACTGCCGTGAAAGAGCATTTGACGTTTCATTCGACAACCGTGATCTGCGTGCGGCGCAACGGCGATGTGGTGATGGCCGCCGACGGCCAGGTGACCTTCGGCGATCACGTGTTGAAGCACTCGGCCAAGAAGATACGGCGTCTCTTCCAGGACAAGATTCTGGCGGGATTCGCGGGTTCGACGGCCGACGCGTTCAATTTGTTTGCGCGGTTTGAGACCAAGTTGGAGCAGCACGCCGGGAACCTGAACCGTGCCGCCGTGGAACTGGCCAAGGACTGGCGCACCGACAAGATGCTGCGCAACCTGGAGGCATTGCTGCTGGTGGCCGACAAGGCGCAGACGTTTTTGATCTCCGGTTCAGGAGATGTAATTGATCCCGACGAGCCGCTGGCGGCAATCGGGAGCGGCGGAAGCTACGCCACGGCTGCGGCCCGCGCATTGATGGAGAACACCGACTTGAGCGCCCGCGAAATCGCCGAGAAGGCGATGAGAATCGCAAGCGAGATCTGCATTTATACCAACGACCGGATTACGGTGGAGGAGTTGTAAGTCTGACGGGCGCAGAAGGCATTGCAGGAGCCGCCATGGGAGGGTATTCCGGCACACCGCTCTTGAAAAAACTCGGCATCAAAGAAGGGGATCGCGTGCTGCTGCGGCGCCCGCCCGCCACGCTGCCCGAGGAGTTGAAGGAATATGCGAAGGCGCGATTGCAAGATCGCCTGGACGTGATCATTTTGTTTGCGCGGTCGTTTGCGGAGTTTAAGCGGGAGTTTGCTGCACACCAAGGATCGATCAAAACAGATGGAATGATCTGGGTGGCGTGGCCTAAAAAGGCTTCGGGGATGCAGACCGACCTGACGGAGAATGCGATTCGAGACACGGCGCTCAAGACACCTTTTGTAGATGTGAAAGTTTGCGCAATTGATGAAACCTGGTCGGGACTGAAGCTGGTGGTGCGCAAGGAGCACCGGAATTCCTTCGGCCGGGAATTGAACAGGAATTGACTACTGAAAAAATATGGCTATCTATCTGCCCGCATCCGCTGAAGAACAGGACGTCTCGCTGGACGAGCTGACGCCGCGCGAAATTGTGACCGAACTCGACAAGCACGTGGTAGGCCAGAGAGCCGCCAAGCGCGCGGTGGCGATTGCGTTGCGCAACCGGCAGCGCCGCCAAAAGCTGCCGCCCGACATGGCCGACGACATCATGCCCAAGAACATCATCATGATCGGACCGACAGGCGTGGGCAAAACCGAGATTGCGCGAAGGCTGGCCAAGCTGACCAATTCGCCATTCCTGAAGGTGGAGGCGTCGAAGTTTACCGAGGTGGGCTACGTGGGCCGCGACGTGGAGTCGATGATCCGCGACCTGGTGGAGATCGGCATCGACATGGTGCGCGAAGAACGCCTTGAAGAGGTGGAAGACCGCGCCGAGATGAACGCCGAGGAGCGCCTGCTGGACGTGCTGCTGCCTCCGCCGCCGGCGGCGCCACACGGGCAGGAGGGTCAACTCAAGCTGCCCGAATCCGATAGCCATCAACGCTCGCGCGAAAAGGTCCGCCAGCAATTTCGCGAGGGCAAGCTCGACGACCGCATCGTGGAGATCGACGCCCGCGAGCGCTCCACGCCGCAGTTCGGCATCATCTCAAACCAGAACCTTGAAGACATGGAGATGAATCTGAAAGATATGCTGCCCAACATTTTTGGGAGCGGCACGAAAAAGAAAAAGATGAAGGTGTCCGATGCCTTTGACTACCTGGTGCAGGAGGAAGAGGGCCGGCTCATCGATATGGATTCGGTAACCCGCGCTGCCGTGGAGCGCACGGAATCGAACGGGATCATTTTCCTGGATGAGATCGACAAAATTGCCGGGCGCGAGAGCGGACACGGGCCCGATGTATCTCGAGAAGGTGTCCAGCGCGACATTTTGCCGATTGTCGAAGGCACAACGGTGAACACGCGCTACGGCATGGTGCGCACCGACCACATTCTTTTTATCGCCGCGGGCGCGTTTCATGTTTCCAAGCCCAGCGACCTGATTCCCGAACTGCAGGGGCGCTTTCCCATCCGCGTGGAGCTGCAATCGCTGACGGTCGAGGATTTCCTGCGCATTTTGACGGAGCCCAAGGCCTCGCTGACCAAACAATATGCGGCGCTGCTTGAGACCGAGGGTGTGCGGCTGGAGTTCGCGCCGGATGCGCTGCGCGAGATGGCGGAGTTCGCTTTCAAGGTGAACGAGCAGACCGAAAACATCGGCGCACGCCGGCTGCACACCATTATGGAACGCGTGCTCGAGGACATCAGCTTTCTGGCGCCCGATGTGGCGCGCCGCACATCGGATGAACAGGCCGCGGCGGCAATTCAAAAGGCCATTCGCGACGAAGCGACCACGCCGTTACCCTACGAGGAGCGCATGGCGACGCACGGTCCTGAGAAGGTTTTCCTGATCGACGCCACCTACGTGAAGCAAATGGTGGCTTCGATTGTGAAGGACCAGGATCTGTCGCGGTACATCCTCTAAGTCTCTCGGAAAAAGTCAGCGCAGATTACGCGGTGCTTTTGCCGGCGCGCAATGCGGCGACGATCTCCGCTGTGCTGCGCACCCGGCCCACGCGAGGAAAAATGTTGACGATGGCGTTGGCGTGGCTTTCGGCATTGCGGGAGGTCATGGCGTCTTCGGCGAACACCTGCTCAAAGCCGCGCTCGTAAGCGTCGCGGGCCGTGCTTTCGACGCCGATATCGGTAGCGATGCCGCAAAGGATGATGGTCGAGAGGCTGCGGCGCCGCAACTGCAATTCGAGATCGGTGCCGTAGAATGCTCCCCACTGACGCTTGAGAATGACAAGATCGTTGGGTTGGCGGTTGAGCTCGGGAATCAGCTCGCTCCAATCGGGCGGTAGTGAACCGGGCATACGCATGGGTTCGTCGCAGGCGACCTGGAGACCGTCGCCGCCGTCGGGCGAGCGGCCCACGTGCACCAGAATTGGCTGCGCGCCTGTGCTGCGTGCGGCGTCGAGCAGCGCGACAGTATTGGCGATGACGGTGGATGTGGAGTGCGGGTTGCCGGGAAACCGCACAATGCCTTTTTGCAGATCGATGACGACGACCGCAGTGCGGCGCGGCTCAAGAATGAGTTCGCTCATGATGTTCCTCCAGGATGGCGGTGGCGCTGCGGCGTGAGAGCGAGATCTGCCGTTCGATGCGGGCCATTTTGATTCTCGCATGACGGCTGCTGGCCCGGTTTGCGGCGGGATTGGGAGTGGACCACGGCGCGGGATGCACGAATGCGGCGTTACAATGGGAGCCGATCATTCTGAGAGGAGCTCCTGAGCCATGAGGTTTCGTATTGCGATGGTTCTTATTCTGGCGGCAATGCTTGTACTGCCGGCGGGAGCCGGTTGCCAGCAACCGTGGCAGCATTTGCAAAGCCCGACGGCCGCTCAAGTGGCTGCGCGGTGGAAGACTCCTCCGCCGGAGTACGGTCCCGAGCCGTATTACGGATTGAATGGCAGCGTGAGTATTGCGCAGGTGGAGCGCGATCTGGACACACTGCAAAATCTGGGCTTCCGGGCGGTGACGGTGCAGGCAGGATTCAACATGCCGTTTGCGTATCTGTCGTCGGAGTACTTTGCCTTCTTCCGCAAGTTTGTGGAGGAGGCCAAGCAGCGCAATATGCGGGTCTGGATTGTGGACGATGCCGGCTACCCCAGCGGCTTTGCCGGAGGGAAGTTCACGAGCGAGAAGCCCGAACAGCGGATGCAGGCGCTGGAAGTGGAAGAGAAGATCCCGGTGGCGGGTGGGACGACACTGCACAAAGAGCTACCGGAAACGGTGGTGAGCGCGGCCGCAGTGGACTCGAACGGCGCGGCGATGCCACTGCCGTTGCACGGAAATACTCTCGATTGGACTGCGCCCCAGGGCAATTGGACCGTGCTGCTGGTGGATCACGAGTTCCGCACCTCGCCCACGCGATCGGATACGAATCCCAAGCGCGTGAAAGATACGGAGCAGTCGCTCGAAGACTACATGGACCCGGCGGCGACACGGCAATACCTGGCATTTACGCACCAACAATACAAACACTACGTTGGCGATGAGTTTGGCAAGACGATCATGGGCTTCCGAGGCGACGAACCCGACTACTCGATTGCTGGGCTGCCGTGGACGCCGAAGTTTTTCGCGCGTTTTCGTGAGATCAAAGGCTACGACGTGCAGCCGTATGCGGCGCTGTTTGCCGAGACGCCATCGCGGCGCGGGCAAGATGGTTCAACAGGGGGCGTCGCAATCCATCTGACACCGGAACAGTTGCGCATCAAGGGCGATTATTATGACGTGTTCTCGCAGATGTTTGCTGCAGGCTTCTTTGAGCCGCAGGGCGAGTGGTGCGCAGCCAACCATCTGGAATACCAGGTGCACCTGAATCACGAAGAGATGGAGATGGAGCTGACCCACAGCGAGGGCTCGTTCTTTCGCGACATGCATTGGGTGGAGGTGCCAGGGATCGATGCCATCTGGCACCAGATCTGGAAGGATACGATCTCGGATTTTCCGCGGCTGGCGAGCTCGGCGGCGCACGTGGACGGCAAGCCGCGCGCGTTTACTGAGAGTTTTGCGGCGTACCGGCCGGCGCCCGATGTGGAGATGGCACGGTACATCGTGAACGAACAGTTTGTGCGCGGAGTAAACCTGGTGGAGATGATGTATTTCCCCGCGACCTCAGCGGGACCGCGGTCGGCGCCGTCGTACATGGGCCAGCCGGGATTTTCCGATCTGACAGCCTACGTGCGGCGCATGAGCTACCTGATGACGATGGGACGGCCCGACGCGACGGTGGCTCTTTATTTGCCGTCGATGTCGATGTGGATGGGCGACGGCAAGTCGGACGAGCAACTTGTGTCGTCAGAACGATTGCTCAGCGAGCACCAGATCGACTTCGACATTGTGGACGAAGATGCGCTGGTGAGCGGGTTGAAGGCGCTGCCCGGCGCATTGGAAACGCGGAGCGGGAATCGGTATCGCACGGTGATCCTGCCTGCGCCGCTGGTGCTGCCGGCTGCGGCGGAGACGCGACTGAAGGCATTCGCGCGCAGCGGCGGGAAGGTGGTTTTTCTAGGCGGCACGCCGGAGTGGATCGCGGGCCGGACGATTCGTGATGCAAGGGCTGCAACGGCGGCGGAGTTTTCATGGGCAACCGTGGTGAGGGGTCAACTGCCACCGACGCCGACTCCGCCAGCCGAGCCACCGCCGGCGCCGCCAGTGCCGCAGACGGTCTCTGCGGAGGTGCTGGCGACGCTGCAGTCGGCAGTGATTGCGCCGGTGGTCACGATGGACGCTCCGGATACGGCGTTGCGCGTGATGAAGCGCCGTTGGAAGGACGCCGATGTGTACCTCTTCTTCAACGAGGGCGCGCGGACGAGCCAACACACTGTGACGCTGATGACGACTGGGCGCGTCGAAATTGGACACAACCAAATAGGACGCAATGTGGAATCGTGGGATGCGCAGACGGGCTCGGTGACGCCGCTCGATGCGACGCGGAGCGGTGGGCATGCGGTCATTCAACTCGATCTGGAGCCTTACGCGACGAAGGTGATCGTGGTTCGCTGATGGGCGGAAGTGGGGCCGGTGATCGCATCGCGGATGGAAACCCGCATGCGGGAGGCCAGGGCAGGCGCGCCGACGCGGCCGACTCAACCAGCGAAAAACGCACAACTGCGATAGAATCAATGAGGAGTTGCGAATGCAGGAGGGGCCATCTGGACCGCCTCGCGTTTAACGCCGCACTTAAAAGTTCGGTGAGCGAGCCTGAAACCTTCAGAGTCTTGCGCTCCTGCTTGCAGCGCGTTTCAGTTCCCGAAGCTGCGGGTGAAAATTGAGAGTCGGGGAGTGGCTCAGCCTGGTAGAGCACCTGGTTCGGGACCAGGGGGTCGGAGGTTCAAATCCTCTCTCCCCGACCATCTTTAGAATCAATCGGTTACAGCAAATCTCCCGGTGCTGAATAGTATGGCCCGAGGGGTCATTTTTAGCAAGCATTTTTCCGGCACAATCGACACATCGGACACACGGGCTTCGGCTCCCAGCTTTCCCGAGCCGGATATCACGCTGGCTTCCGGAAAGACTCTGCGTATTCTGGCCCGCAATCTCGACAGCGAACACATCAATCGCTTCATCCAGTCGGCCACACTGAATGGTGTGCCGCTCGACAATGCGTGGTTCCGGCACCAACAAGTCGCAAATGGCGGAACGCTTGTGGTCACGATGGGATCAGCTCCGACCAAGTGGGGAACGACCAATCCTCCACCTTCTATGTCGGATAGCTCTTCGACCTTCTGCGCTGCGATGCAACCATAGAGTGCATTTGCGCCCTTTGGGTGATGACACTGTGCGTCTGCAAGATACCGCTGTCCGCCAAGATTTCACCCGGGCTCAGATTTTTGTTTGCTGTTAGCTGCGAATTGTTCTATCAAAAGCTCTCATTGCCTATAAATCTCAACAAGCTAATACAAAAGGTCTGACCTGTTTTGGAAGCCTGGTCGGGGATTCGAATCCCTCAGCCGCCGACTATTACATGGAGCAAACGCGGCCTTCGGCCGCCAATCGACATACGGGTGTTTTGCGTTGGTCGCAAGACTCTTCCCTTCCGACTTCCTTAGAATCCAGAATTCAATTCTTGCAAAGTTCTAAAACCTTCCTCAGGGCCGACCTATCTAAGCTATTGAGATTTCGAGCAATAGGGCCGGCTTCGGCAACGTATCTGATTTTTCGCTGCTTCGGCGTCGATGACTCTGTAGCGTTCGTCGCAATTGAGGCAATTCCGGCGTATCTTTACATTGAGCTCTCCGTGGCTGTTCTCGGCGGATTTTTTGTGTCTGACCATCGCCAAATGGGGCTATATCGTATGAACCGGCGAAATGTCATCCGAACCATTGGCCTGCTTGCGGCAGCAAAATCGATTGCGCCGATTGCGGCTTCGGCTGCAGCCAATTTCAAACGTGCAGACGAGCAGCCGGTTCCGTTGCCGCCTTCACCCGCATTGCCTGATCCCCTTAGATTTCGCAGCGGCGAGGCGGTTCTGAATGCGCGCGATTGGCGGCGCCGGCGGACGGAGATTCTGAAGACGGCCGCCACTCAAATGTACGGCACCGTACCAGTTGTCCAGGGTTTGCGCTCTACCGTGCTGGAGCTCGAGGGGAGCGCCTTTGGCGGCCTCGCCGTGCGAAGGCAAGTGAAGCTTTTGTTCAAGGGCAATTCAGACGGGCCTTCCGCCGATCTGCTGCTTTATCTTCCGCGGCACGTGCGCCGGCCGCCGGTGGTTCTGGGTTTGAACTTCTGGGGCAATCACACGGTCTGCTCCGAACCGGGCATTCAACTGAGCCAGCGCTGGGTTGAGTCGGGGCATAATCCGTTTATCGATCTCTCGTGCGTAGTGGACCATCGCGCGACGGAGGGTTGCCGCGGTATCGATGCGCATCGCTGGCCGGTGGAGAAGATTCTCGCGCGCGGCTACGGATTCGCTACGTTGTACCGCGGCGACATCGATCCCGACGTCGCGGACGGCAGCGTTGCCGGCCTGCGAAGCGCATTTCCGGAATTGCAGAACCGCGGCGACAATTTCTCCGCAATTGCTGCCTGGGCATGGTCGCTTAGCCGCGCGCTGGATTACCTGGAAAGCGACCCTGCGGTCGACGCGCGTCGCGTGGCCGTGTTCGGATGGTCACGCCTGGGTAAAGCCGCGGTGTGGGCAGGAGCCAACGACGCGCGCTTCGCCGCCGTCATCAGCCATGAATCCGGCGCGGGCGGCGCCAAGCTCTTTCGGCGTGGCGTGGGCGAAGATATCCACCGCCTGAACACAGTCTTTCCGCACTGGTATTGCGCGAACTTTAAGGCTTATAACGGCATGGACCGCGAACTGCCTTTCGACCAGCATCTGATCCTATCGTCGATCGCTCCGCGGCCACTATGCATCGGCAGCGCCGCCGGGGATACGCTCTCCGATCCCGAGGGTGAATTCACGTCGGGCGTGTTGGCTTCGCAGGTGTATAAGTTTCTGGGAGTCGAAGGTCTGAGCGCGACGACAATGCCCGCAGCCGGAACGTCAATTCCGGGCAGAATCAGCTATCACATCCGTAGCGGTGGACACGACGTGGAAGAGATCGATTGGGAGCGATATCTAACCTTTCTCGACCGCTGGTTCGGCGGGACTCAACCCGCCTGAATGCCGCGGGCTCGCAACTAAGTCGTCGTCCAATAAACGATGAACCGGTCCCAACTCTCGTTGAGGGGCTTTAGAGTGACATCTTGCGCTTGACCAATGGTGCGGAATGTCAGGCCCTGACCCGGCACCGGCTTCATCCATTTGCTGAGATCGTCCCCGCCCGCCGACAAAGTTGGAGCGCTGAACGGAGGCAGCTCTTTGAGCTCAGGTCCCTGGTTGTGCATCAGGTAGTCATCGATGCCGTCGCGCGGGAACTGCCCTGCCAAGACAATTGGTCCAAAGAGAAATGCCTGTTTGGATGGATCGTCGCGGAGCGGCTCCGCGGAAAGCCGCATGGGCGTAATGAATTCGATCCGGTCGCCGGGCTTCCAAACGCGGCGGAGAGCAAGATAGCTTCCGGGAGAGCACGAGACCTGCAGCTCCTGACCATTGATACGCACGGACGCATCGGACGTTGTCCAGCGGGGCACCCTCAGGTTCAGAGTCCAGGCTTTGGCGGGCGTTGCCTGGACGGCGAGCAATGTCCGATCGCTTTCGGGGAATTTCGTGGTCTGGTGCAGGCGAATCCCCCGCTCTTCCCAGTTCAACCCGGAAGAGACGAACAGGTTCACATAGACGCCATCGTCGTCGTGATAATAGATGGTGTCGTTCAACTTGGCGAAGTCCTCCAGCGCTGAGCCCGTGCAGCACCAGAAGGTGTCGTCCTCGGTGCAGAGGGTTTTCCATGCGCCGGGAGACATCGAGAGGAAATAGCTCGTCAAGCCGGTTTCAGGCTGAATCGTTCCCAGCCGATGGTTGAACAAATTGCGCTCGTAATAATCCATGTAGCGCGCATCGCCAGTCCAGCTATATAAGTGACGCGTGAGCTTCATCATGTTATAGGCGCAACAGCACTCCTGGTGGTGCGAGCTCGCTTGCCACTCCAGAGCGAGGTGGTTCGCATTGGTCAGCCAGCTTTCGGTGTTGGCAGATCCTCCGGTTGCGTAGGTGCGCGATTCGGCGATCGTCTCCCAGAAGAACTCAGTGACATCTCCGAACCGGGCGTCGCTGCTGAGTTCGTAACGCCGCGCCGCGCCAAGCGCCTGCGGCATGTGAGTATTAGCATGCAGGCCCTTCAACTGGTCCTGGCGAAGCGCGAGCGGCGTAAAGAAAATCTTCTTGGTGAAGCGGTCTCCGGTTTGCGCCCAGCGATCGTTCCCCGTGACTGCGGCCAGATTGTAGAGCACATCGTTCATGCCGCCAAATTCGGTTTTCAGGATGTCCTGCATGTGTTCATCAGATTTGCTCGCCGTCCAGGCATCCACCCAGCCCGCCAGTTTCACCACAACGTCGAGCGCCTGGTCATTGGCGGCAAACAAGTGCATGTCGAGAAGACCCGCCATGATCTTATGGAGCGTGTAGAACGGGGCCCAGACACCGGCTCGCCTGTCGAGCCGGTCAAAGAGCTCCGTGGGAAACGCGCTGACATAGCCGTTGTTGTCAAGTTTGTTCTGGCATTCCGCAATTTCGGCCACGAGTTCGTCGGCCTTTGTCTTAACGGTCGTATCGCCTGTAGCGGCATAAAGCTGTGCGGCGGCGGACATATAATGGCCGACGAAATGCCCGCGCAACTCGGAGTGCGGCGACTCCCATCCGCCCAGCGGCTTGGCATTTGACTCAATTCCGGCGTTTACGCGGAAGTTGTGGAGTAGACGGTCGTTGGGCAGGCGCAATATATAGGCGCGGTTCCAGTCCCGGGCCTGCCGCAAAGGCCCTGCATCCAGTTGAACCTCTCCAAGCGCGAACGCCTCCAGCATCGGGCGCATCGGCTGGCGTACAAAGACTAGCTTGTCAGCGAACGGATCGATCTCATTGATGGGTGGATGTTTGTTATACGCGGCTGCGGTCTGCGGCTTGCGAGGCGCCGGTGCAGCCGTCTCCGCTGATGCGGGCGGCGCAGCCTGCTGGGAATGCGTTTCCGTTCGAAGCGCCATGGCGATCGGCGCCAGGACCGCAGTCTTCGTAAACTGTCTTCGGTTCATCGACTTCTTCCTTCCAACTTCGTGCCCATTTACGTCCCGTCATGAGCATCAGGGTGTCACCGGTCACCCCTAGCGCCGGATACGAGCCTGTCCTTGAAAGTGATTCGCGTCCTTGCTATCCGGTCCTCAACTCAGAATCGCGCCGCGATCATCATTTGACTCTCAACTCGTCGAAGCCAAAACGCAGCGGCCCTTGCCGTCAAGCGCTGCTGCAACTGCCCGAATTCATGGTTCCACCAGTTCCGCCTCAGTAAGCGGCATTGCGGGTAACACGAATACCAACAACCTCCTTCCGCCTTTTCTTACCGATTTCCCGGCAAGCATTCTCGCGCCCAGGCGCAACCTGGTTGCACCGCCCGCGGTTGGCACGGTAAGTCTCCCTGGTCGCGTTAATTCAAAGGACAATCGCGCACCGCTCATCCGAACAAACGCCGATCCGGGCTCACCGTTCAACTCCAGCTTGAGGTCTCCTGAAGAAATCCAAACGCCATTTCCGAGGAAAAGCGATTCGGAATTCGCCGAGCCGCCGATCACCGCGTAAGTGCCTTGAAAAGCGGTGTCTTCAGCACGCAAGACCTGTTCTTCGCTTGTCGTGCTCAAAATGATCTGGCGACTTCCGTCTTTGCAGTCAACGCGCAAAGCCACCGCGTCCGCGGGAGATTGAGCGATCGGAACCCTATGAACAGCAGCCACCGTGGGGAGATGATCCGTGCTCGATGGCTCGACGATCGAGACAAACGGGCGATTCCAGGCTTCGCCCGTTTGCCGCACAACGAGCGTATGCAAGGGGAGATTTCCAATTTCCTGCGGAACGATGCCCATCACCGACCGTGCCGGCGGCGCCAGCACGCTGAAAACTTGCCGCTCCGGCGCGCCGGCTATCCACAAGTTCAGCTGCACCTCCGGCCGATTGGGAATTGCCAGATGATATGTCGCCCGGTAGTTACCGGCGGCGGCAACAGCATTTTTCGCCCACAGGTAGTCGTAAGCGCCCAGTTCCTCGTCGGCGAACGTGAGCTTGTCGGTCGTTTTCTGGGCAACGGTTCCGCCATCGTCGCTGGAGACGTCGAGTGACTGGCCAAGCCCGTGGAAGAAATAGTCGTGCTTCTTGTCGTGCCCGTCGCGGCGCCGCGACCGGAAGATGTCGACGTAATAACCGGTCTCCGCCGATGTGCGGACAATACTTGTGACGCGCCTTTGGTCCGCGTTCGTCTCGGGCTCAAGGAACGAGACATCGGCAAACGTCACCGGAAGTTCGATCCCCTGTGGGTCGCCGGAGATGGGATAGGCGGCATTCACAGTGAAGCCGTGGTGGCTCATCATCGTGGGATACGACGAGATGCCGTCAACCACTACCGTATTGTGCGCCGGGAACTGCGCGTAGTACTCGTTCTGATCGGCCTGAAAGTAATTCGTTCCGATACCGCTGTCGGGCGCAAGCGGCAGGCCTCGGCCATAGAGCTCGATGGTCACGCCATTGGCATGCTGATGATTTCCCAGCGAGCCGGCCTCTGAGATCATCAAGCCTGTCTGAGGATCGAGCCCGTTGCGCTGCACAAAGTAACTCACCGATGGCGCGCTGAATGTTGCGGTCAACACATCCGCGGTCTTCAGAGCTGGCAGGCTCGGGTCCAGTGAGAATGAATTGCGGTCAAAGAGCGTATCGAGACCGCGGCCCCGCGCTCTGAAATCCCCGCGTCCGAAGGCCGGCAAGCCTGCTTTCCGATTCAAGTCGTCGAGTGCGCGCGCCAGGCCTGTGAAGTGGGCTTCCTGCTCGCGGCGATGGTGCAGGCGGGCGTTCACCACCATCTGGCGCGCAACCATCGTAGAAATTGGCCCGTAATGCGAGTCGCCCCAGGACACGGTGAGGCCGTTGGGAAATGCATATTGCGCCATGGCATCGGCGGCCTTGCGCACTACGGGAAGTTCCTCAAGCAGGTCGGTGCCCAGCGCCGCGTCAAGCTGATTGATGAGACCGATGAAATCACTTACCACGTTCATTGAATAGCCGGGCGATTCGAACCAGATGCCGGTCGCGGGATCGAATCCGCTCGCTGCCAACTTGCGCAGCGACCACTGTCGCACTGAGTCCTGGTTCAGAATCTGGTTGAGAAAATACTGCGCGCCACGCTGATCCGCGTAAGCCGAATCGTCCTCCAGAACCAGCGCCACCGCGGCGATGAACCTTGCCTCAATCAGATCCCAGTTGTTGAAGGGCACGCCATTGACGATGGTCACGCCGATCCATTTGCGAAAGGTATCGGCGTAAATCGGCAACGCATCGGGCTGGCTTTTCTCAATGTAGTTGTAGAGAAAGTCGTAGGTGGTTGCCAGGCCCGGCAGCACGCCCTCCTGAATCACCTCGAAGGTGGACATGCCATAGATGTTCTGGCTATGGCCGTGGTTCAGGTCGATGGGCTCGTTGCGGTAGTACATTCCGCGCATGTAGGTATCGAAGATGGTAAATGCGAATCGCGAGTATTCCTCGTCACCCGTGATCCACGCAAGCTGCGCTGAGGTCTGCGCCATACGCAGTATGTTGGAGTTAATGCCGTCGATCGCGCGGCCGGTTTTTGACGGCGCGGCCCACTCCATTGGCTGCCCCGGCTGCGATGTATTGACCAGGTAAACGCCGCGCGTGTCGTCCTCATAGGGCGGAATATCTTCCAGCTTCGGCGCCCTGTATACCGACACCGGATCGCGGCTTCCCGGATAACGCACTGTCGCGACGGGCGCATGTCCGTCGACATGGTCGAACACGTCGCCTCGGTTGTAGACATCTGTTGCGTGCGACTTCCAGTACATTTGCAGGCGCGACGCCACCCACATTGGATCCTGGCGGAAGTGATCGATGTAGGGCGCAAGCTCAGCCCGCGCCCGGTCGACAGCAGCCTTGGCGGCAGCATCGGTGCCGATCAGCGCGCGAATTTCTGCCTGTGAATTGCCAGGCCGGGCGGAGATTCGCGGATGAACACCGGCAAGATGGGCCGGAAGAGCGATTGGCTGCGAATCTGCGCCCCACATCGCGGCAGGAGCGGCAACAAGAATCGTCGAGAGCGCGAATAAGGAGATGCGCACAGATAATGAGTCCTTTCGCTGGGCAGCGTCGATCACTTTCCGTTCGCTTGAATCGCCGATTCTCCCGTCTTTACGTTCAGAGTCCAAGGTTGCGGCGGCGGCAGTTGCATTGAGCCATGATCCATGTCAAGCGGCATCCAGAAGTAGCGAGAGTCCCACAGTGACTTCGGACGCCAGAGATCTCCCATAAAGATGACGGTGGTTGTTTTCGATCCCGTGACTTTCACGAGCATCGTCGACTGCGAGTCGTAATTGTTCGCCTCGGGCGGGGCCAGGTTCTTGAATTCGGTCCAAGGGCCGGTGAGCGCGGGCGCGGTGGCATACACATTGGGGTTAGGCCGCCAGCCCGTCATGTGGGAACCCACCACGTAGTAGAGGTTGCCGTAGTGCACCAGCGCGCCGCCCTCCAACGGAGCGGGAATGAAACAGGTTTTCTCCACGCCCATGAAGTCGTCAGTCAGTTTCGCAAGAAAGAACCCTTTGGTCGGGCGCGATTCAAAGATCAGATAGGCCGACCCATCGTCATTCACAAACTGCCCGATGTCGCGGCTCTCCTCATCCAGCGGCCTGAAGCTTTTCACAAAGTTATATGTGCCGTCGATGCGATTGCTGACCGCAACCATCACGCGGGCAAATTTGTAGTGGGCGTCGTCAAGATGCGCGTACATCACAAACTTGCCGGTGCGCGGGTTGGCGTACACTTTGGGCCGCTCCAAAACCCAGTGCGGGCCCAAATGCTCAGGATCGGCGAGTACCAGTACCTGGCGCCGGAACTTCCAGTGCACGAGATCGCGCGACGAGTAGCAGGCAACGTAGCGTTTCTCAGGATCGTTGGCCGGAGTGCGGTCTTCGCCGAACCAGTAGTACGTGCCCTTCCAGACCGTGATGCCTCCGCCGTGTGCCTGAATGCGTTGGCCGTGGTGATCCAGCCACGGCTCGCCGGGCCGGATGACACTTTGCGCAGCACACAGCCCAGCAGTCCCCAGCGCAACTGAAGCAAGCGTCACGAATGAGGCAATCACTCTTCTCAATTTTTCTCCTCTAGCCGGAATCAACTTGGCGACTTCAATCTTCTTCAGCTTTTTGCTCGCAAAGCGCATCCGGGCTTATCCCATGTGTGTCCATGCATACACGTCGAAGCTTCCCTCGCCGTCAACTTTTCCGCGGCCGTTGCTCCAGCTCAGGTGTTGCGAGTCTCTTCCCTTGGTGAGCGTGAAGGACAGGGCCCCGTCTCCATACACGCGCGCGGCGATACGTCGCGTTTCAGGAGCGCCGGCATAGAGGCCCGCATCCGCCCAAGGCACAATGCTCCCGCTCTTCACATAAACAGGAATCTTTTCAGTCGAAGCGGGCACGCTTAGCTCTGAGCCGCCCTTGAGTGCTGCGCCTGTCCAGAAGTCGTGCCAATCGCCCTCCGGCAGCACGACCTTGCGCGCCGGTTCTGCGGCAAACAGCGGCGCCACCATCATGCGGTCGCCAATCATATATTGATCGTCCACTGCACAGAGGCGTTTTTCCTTCGGCGCGTCCATCACCAGCGCGCGAAAGGGCGGAGTCCCGTCGCTTGCATAGCGCTCAAAAGCAGCAGCCAAATACGGCACGAGTTGCATTCGCCAGCCGATGATCTCGCGGCATCGCGATTCGAGTTTTTCCCAGCCGTCGAGTAGCTGGTCCGCGTTGTTCAGCCGGCGATTCAGTTGCTTCCAGGGCGGATTTTTGATGTACCACCCATTGATCATCGCGAGCGGCGAAAAGACCACGCTTTGCAAGCGGCGAATCAAGTCCTCTTCGCTCACGGCGTCGCGCACCTCCGGGCACCAGAGCAGTCCGCTGAAGCCGGAGTTGACGAGCGCGCGGATAAAGTCGCGATGCGCGTAGAGGTCGCTGTAGAGCACGAACGGATAGGGCGCGGCGAGCGCGCCGCTGGAGCGGGCGAGATTGTATGTTGCCTGCCCGCGCTTTCGGAATTCATTCCAGATGGCCATCTGATAGCGCAGGCCGAACACATTGTGCATCTGCTCGCCGTCGACGCCAGAGGGAAATGCGCTGCATTCCGGAAACGACCACCCACCGGTGTAGTCGGAGTTGTCGCACTCGTCCAGCTTGAAACCGCTTACGCCCGCGTCAAGAAACGTTTTGGCATGGTAAGTTCCAAAGGCCGCACGCGCCGGCGTGTCCTCAAAGTCGGGAACCAATCCGCCCCACACGCCATAATCCCCGGAATGCGGCTCGATCTGGGCAAAGAGCGGCGACGCCGGGTGGGTAAAGGCGTGCTCCCACAGATTCACATTGAAGTTCATCTCCCGTGCCGAGCGCACGAAGCCTGCGGGATCGGGAAAGCGATCCCGATTCCAGGCGAAGGTGCAGGAGTACGCGTGCGTTTGCCAGCCGGGTTCGAGCCCAAGCACGTCGCAGGGCATCTTGCGCTCGCGGAACTCGTGCGCCAGCGCCAGCGCGGATTGTTGTGTTCCGCGCGCATCCATGCGGTACCAGAAACCAAGACCCCACTCCGGGGGCACTACGCCGCCACCGGAAAAAACGTTGTAGCGCCGCACCGCATCCAGCATCTCTGGCCCGGCAAAAAGATAGACCTCGACGCCACTGGCGCGCGGCACTTCCACGGTAATCTGCCCGTTGTCGCCATCCTGGATATTGTGCGTGTAATTGGGATCGGGATTGGTGCTGTTCACTGAGTCAACCGATCGCAAAGGTTTGGGCCGCGCGTCGCCGAAGTAAAACGTCGCGTAGCGCGCCGTATCGATCAGGATGCCGATGCCTTCCGTCGTCACATAGAACGGAACGGGCGCGTGCGAATCCCCGGTATCGAACTTGGGATCGGCATTGACGCGGACAACTTTCTTCTTGCCACGTTGTGCAAATGAAAGGAACTGCAGCCCCATTCCATAGATCTGCTCGTTTGGCCGCAGGGGCAATTGCACCATGCACCCGCGCCTTGATAGTTTGCCGCGAAGGTCCGGCAAAGGCGCGGTGTCTACCTTGGGCAGTTTTGCGAATGCCTCAGCCTTCGCCGGGACCAGGCGGCTCGACACCGGAGTGAAGCGCTCCGGCACGCCCACAGTGGCTCTCCACACGCCCGGATAAATTCTCTTCCATGCCACCGAGTTTTCAGTCGTCGCAGGTGCTATAGGCTGTGTTCGCAGCAAACCACCAAAGCCGGCTGCCGCGCCAGCCGCCGCCAGTCTCTTGGCAAGACTCCGTCGAGAGATCTTCATTATGTCGCCGCCTTCTCTTGATGCACGAGCCACTCTTAATGAAATGCGTCTTTCTCGCTGCCGCTCGCACCACCGGCATCGGGATAATTCACTTTGATCGCCACAATCTGATATGGACGGACTGTGACGCCGATCTTCCCATTTTCGACAGGCAGCGCGGCGCCATCGGAATCCTCCATCAGATTCGTCTGTGACGCGCTCGTGAATCCCGGAGGAACTGCAATGCTTACTACTCCTGCCTGTCCGGCCCACTCATACAGATGCAGGACGAGCGCGTGGCTGTCCTCGGCCTTCTTCACGGCAGTCAGCGTAACATGATTCGGCTCGATCGCGATGAAGGAGTGGCGAGGCGGCATCAGTCCGCCGTGCGCTTCCAATTGCGCCGCGGCAAGTGGGTAATTGAACTCGTATCCACGGCGAACCGTGAGCGCAGCCTGCCATTTACCGGCGTGTGGATAGAGCGCGTAGGCGAATTGCTGACGGCCCTGATCCGCGTTGGGATCGGGGTAGGTGGGAGCGCGCAACAGCGAGAGGCGCAACAGATTTCCCACTGCATCGTAGCCGTACTTTGAGTCGTTGATGAGGCTCATGCCTTGCCGATCGTCGCCCAGGTCGGCCCAGCGCAGCGCGGGAACTTCGAACCGAGCCTTCTCCCAACTATTGTTCCGCGTTGTCGGGCGCTGGATGCTTCCGTAAGGAATCTCGTAGGTCGCAAACGGGCTCGAAGCAGCTAATAGAAAGGCCGCTTTTAGCAGGACGTGCCGTTCGTGCCAGTCAACGTCATTCGCTACCACTACCTGGTCGCTACCCGCATAGAGTTCAATATTCTGCACGAATTTTGAGCTTTGCCAGGTGCGTGTCACGCGAACCACCGCGCGCAGGGGGCCTTTTTCAACCACTTCCACGGAATCGGCCTTGGTCAAACGAACCGGCGGCTCATCGAGCGTGCCGGGATCGATATTCCACGCGTCGTACTTCTTCGGAAGATCATGGAAGGCCTGCAGCTCGTTGCCGCACGCGCCCGCGGCAAGAGTCTCGAAGTTTGCTTTCCGGTCGTAGAGGCTCGTAATGCAACCTGATTTTGGATCGATGATCACGCGCAGTGCCGCATTTTCGAGAGTAGTTCCCTCGACGTGCAGATCGCTGGCAGAGGGCCTGCCGTCAGGGACAACGTGCAGCACTTCGTATCCAACCGAAGGCATATGAGCCGCGCCGACGAGCAACTGGAAAGTGTGAGTCTGCTCGTTCTTTGCAAGAATCTGCGATGGCAATGCACGCCCTGAGGAATCGAGTACCGAGACGGTGAGTACTGGCTCGGGCATTTGCACGCTGACGGTCGCAATTCCGGATCGCTCCCAACCTAACGGATTGAAGACCAACACCGGAACACCCGCAGTCGCGCCAGTATCGATCCTGGCAGCAATCGTGGCCAGTGCCTTTTGACCGATCTCGCCTGTCATCAGCCGCACCTGGTCATAGTCCTGCTTTGCGTCCTGGTAGACTACGCCGACTGCGGAACCCGCCGCCGTATCGTGAAACTGATTGAAGGTGATTTTCTTCCACGCCTCGGTCAGCTCGCCGCCGGGGTACGGATCGCCATCGAGCCACGCCAGCGAGGCAAACTCCTCCGCATTGAGCGCCTCTTCCGAGCTTTCCCGCATTTCCCGCTTGAAGACCGCCTGCGATGTGAAGACTCCGCGATGGAACTCCAGATAGAGCTCGTCCTTCCATGTTGGAATGGAAATCTGTCCGGCTGGAGGGTCGACCGGATCGCGGTAGCCGCCGGCGATCTTCCGATAGTCCCAGGTCTCGGTTTGCGGCGCGATCTGCTTCTCCACGTCGGAGAAAAAGGTGCCGGCGGTTCCAAACCGCATGGTGGGCGCAACAGGTTCCGGCTTCATCCATGTCGACACCTCATCGAGCATGGTGCGGGTGGGACCGCCGCCGTGGTCGCTTACACCGTAGAGGTCCATCATTTCAATCAAGCCGGGCGCGTAGCGGCGCGCCACGTTCATATCCGCCGAGAGACGCACGGGATCAACGGTCGTATTCGCGTATCCGTGCGGAAAATACGTCAGCACCCTGCTGCCGTCGGGCGATTCCCACCAGAACATCTTCAGAGGCAAAGGATTGGTGTCGTTCCACGCCATCTTTTGCGTCACAAAGTAGTCGATCCCCGACAGGCGGTAGATCTGCGGCAATTGCCAGTTGTAGCCGAAGGAGTCTGGGTTCCATCCGATGCGCACGTCCACGCCGTAATTTTGCCGGTACCAGCGTTTGCCAATCAGAATGGAACGCGCGATGGACTCGCCGTCGGGCATATTCAGGTCGGGTTCCACCCACATGCCGCCGACGATCTCCCACCGGCCTTCCCTGATGCGCCTCTTGATCTCCTCATTGATCTCGGGATATTTCTCGGCCAACCATGCGTTGTATTGCGCGGCCGATTGCGTAAATGTGTAGGCGGGATACTCGTTCATCAGTTGCAGCGCGGTCGAATACGTGCGCTTCACCACGTCGACTGCTTCCGTCCAGGGCCAGAGCCAGGCCGCATCAATGTGCGAATTTCCAGCCTCAAGAAAAGTCCCCTGCTTCAGCAGCGGGCGCAGCGCTTCAAGGCGAGACTGCGCGGCGCGAAGCGAGGCGTCGAATGCCGCCTGGTCCGATGCATCCAGCGCATTCAAGTTCACTTCGCGGATGGCCGCGCGTAAATTGGTTTCATCGGCCGGCGGATCTCCAGAGGGGCTCGACAAAAGCTGAGCAGCCGCCAGGAATTCATCCTGCAGAGTATCGGGGCTGGGGCGGCCCGGAGAGAACTCCACGTGAAGATCGGCCCCCGTGTAGTGCTTTTCGCCCATCGATGGCAGCAGTTTTACGGCGACCAGGGCCTTGTCGCCGGGATGTGCCTGGTCAAAAAGCACAACCGGCTCCAGGTCTTCTCCCATGGCGACGCGGCGGCCATTCAGGTAGATGATTTCAGACCTTGTACCGTGAGAATAAGTGATGAGCTGAAACCAGATTCGGCTGCCGGTGAGGTCGTAGCCATGGAGTGTTGCTGGAATCTGAATCCATTGGCGAAACCACATCGCGTCGCTGGGATAATCGCTGTTTGGCTGCGCCGCGGGCCACGCAGAGTCGTCCAGGTCCACGGCTTCTCCGTGGCTCACGTCGCCCAAATGAACGCGCCATGTGCCCTGAGGCAGGTGATTCAGTTCTCCCAGGCGCGCAACGATATCCCGATCTTGCGGCTGCAAAAGATCAGTGGGTGGCATGTCCTGTGCCGCGCACGAAAAACTTGCGGCCGGAAATAAGATTGCGAAATGAAGCAAAAGCGCGGCAAAGCAGCACCGGCACAGCAAGTAATAATCGCTCATCGATCCCCTCTTCCAACTCGTAGACAGCGATCATTGAGGAGATGGAGCCTGCTGTAAAGACAATCCATCGCCGGCTGGCAGCCTTCCTATTCATGTGATCGGTACGCGTGCCGGGGCCCTGTGATCAGAGCCCCGGTGCGGTTGGACAAAGCGGTTGCGGACTTGCCGCTACCAGGTCAGACGGCCAGAGATCTGGATTGTCCGATTGGTTTGGTTTCCATTCCCCGAAGTACCGAGCCGGACAATACCGAAGAGTCCGTCCGATGTGGAGGTATCGTAGCCAGAGGCGAAGGTCTGAAGATGATTAAAGACGTTGAAGGCGTCGATTCTCATCTGGAAAGCCATCTCCCTGACAAGGGCGAAGTTCTTCGAGACGTTGGCGTTCAGTTGGTCGTTGGGTCCCTCACGGGCGCCGGTGTACTCGACGTTGGGATTCACCTGGTACGAAGTGTTGATGGAGATGTAGTTCGGCGTCGTGCACAAACCGGCAGTCACCAGCGGCACCGACTGGGGTATCCAATTGTAACCACCCGAGGATGGATCCACGGTTGCCACGCAGGGCTTGAGACGCTGGATGTAGTTGTCAGAACCCGGGGCCTGGAGGGTGGGATACCAGGGATTCGAATTGCCCGCCCAGTACCTCGTCTTCGGTAGAAGATTACCCCCGTTGGCTTTCTGGTTGACGATCCATCCACTCGTCATGGCCTGCGGGAAGCCACTCTGATACTCATAGGAATCGGCGGTTTGCCAGCCCCCCACGACCAGGTCGAGGGCGCGAGGCATGTTCGGGAAGAATCCGCTGCCCCTGGCGATGGGCAGCTTGTAGACGATTAAGGCTGTCAGCCGGTGCGGGACGTCCGTCCCCGAGAGCACGCGAGACGGGACGCGATTGACGACATCCGCAAATCCTGTGTTGACGATGAATTTGGAATGCGTGTAGCCAACATTGGCGGTAAGACCCCACGAGGTTCTGTGGGTGTAGACAGCTTCAATGCCGTTGTACCAGCTCTTGCCATTCTGGATGCCGGCTTGAGTGATGGCAAGGAATTGCGGGTAGGGGCGCGAGAAGTTGATCTTTCCGATGGTGCTGGCTGTATAGTAGCTCGAACCCGCGAAGGGAGCGACACCCTTGAATGGGTTGGTGATTTGACCACTTGAGCCAGTGCAGTTCGACTGCAGACCGCCGCGCAGTGGATCGCACGCAGCCTGCGCACTCGCGCTGATGTGGTTCATATCGTCGGTGTCTGTGACCCCGTACAGCGGACCATACAGACGTGTGCCGGCATAATTGACTTCGATTGTGTCTTTGGTCGTAAGCTGACGTTCAAAGCCAAACGAAGTGTTAAGTTGAGCGGCTGGATGGAACCTCGGGTTATAGAAGGTGGAAGACTGTCCCAGGTTGGATTCGAGGCACTGTTGCCAGTTTCCTCCGCAATTTCCCGTGGCCGTCTGGAAGGTCGGGAAGGGATTGGCCAGGTTGAGCTGCGGAACCATCAGGGTGTTCGAGCCTTGCGTCACCGAACTAAAGGACGTGTAGGTGTTGCTGGTTGAATAGCCGATACTGCTTGGCGCGTTCAGATTGCCCGCGGCCGTATCGTTAAAGAAGAGGCCGGCGCCGCCGCGGATAACGGTCTTCTGATTCCAGGTATACGCGAATCCCGCGCGCGGGCCGAACTGATAAAGGACGTGCTTGAACTGCCAGGTCGGGTTTCCATTGACGCCCGCATAGGTGGGTCCACCTACGAATCCATTCGCAACCGGAAGTCCGGCAAGCGTCCCGGACGAGATGAGGCCGGTCACCGGGTTTTGATCGGTGAAATCCCACACCGAGTTCAAGCGGTTGAACCGGTCTCTTATGCCCCGTCCTGGATCTTCCCAGCGAACCCCAAGGTTGAGCGTGAGGTTGGGCCTGTATTTCCAGTCATCCTGGAAGTACAAAGCACCATAGTGTGACGAGAAGTAGTTTCCGCCGGCAGCGTTCGCAGTTACGGTGCCCGTAGGAGACCATGTCCCGGCTTCCATCGAGGCGAGGCTGTTGCCGCTGTAGTTGTTCGTAAGAGGATATTGAGATTCAACTCCGCCGTTCTTACCACCCGTAACGTTTGTGTCCCACTGCTGGGTCCAGCCATCGTCCGTGGTGAGATTGAAACCGGTGTTATTGGTGCTCTTCTGGCTGTATTGTTGGAACCTGACTTCGCCGCCGAAGTGCATCACCTGGTTGCCGCGGGTCCAGTTGGCTGTATCTGTGAGCTGCAACTCATCGTCGCCACGGTACAGCACAGCCTGCGACCCTAGCGCGTTGTAGTTGGAGATATTCGTCAACGGAAATCTCTTGAAGTACGTAGGATTCGCGGCGCCGATGCTCGATGAAAAGCCGAGTTGGCTCGGATCCCAGCCGCTTGCGGGCCCCGTCGAGTCGCTTTCCAGAGCCGTGGTCACCAATCCGCGGAAAGCATTGATCAACGTCGGGCTGAAGGTATGGGTCCATGCCACATTCAGGCTGGGGTACCGATAGTTGGTGCCGTTATAGTGTGGTTGGCTCATCGCTTCGTTCAAACCCGGATGCGCGGCATTGACGTTGGATCGTGGAAATGCGTTGTTGTTCTGGCCGTAAAACTTCCACAGTTTCCCGGTTACGCCGAAGGTGTCGTTTTTCCCAACGTTCTGGTCCACCTTGACGATGTAGGTCTTGTTATCGCTAATGCTGGGCGCCAGGCCAACGTAATTGTTGTTGAATGGATTCGCCGTAGTCGGTGTTGGGCTCTGGTTCGGCGCCGGGTACCACGACATGATGGCTTGGGCCACCGGGCTGATCTTGCTCGCAGGGATGACATTCGGGGTTCCGATCAGCACGGGATTGCCCTGGGGGCCAGCGCCTGTGCCCGGACCGTAGCCGTATTGGTAACGGCAGACTGCCGGGTGTCCGCTCGCATAGGTACTGGCGTCGGTGTTATTGGCGGTACAGGCAGCCTCTGTCGTTGGGTCGTAAATGGCTGCGTTGTAGGCCGCTCCATTGACGGTCAATCCCAACAGACCGCTAAAGTCCCCGCTGCCCATCGCGGTTGTGGGAACACTCGTGATGGCCGTTGCAATTGACTGGTTGTGAAGATCCTCATATTGGATCATGAAAAATGTCTGCTTCTTGCCGTTCCAGAACTTAGGAACGATGACCGGCCCATCCAGCTCAAGACCATACTGATTTTGCGTGAACGCGGCCTTGTTGTATTTGGCGATGGTGGCGGCTGAGGCTCCAGCCGCAACATTCTTGAAAATATTGGCGTCGTTCTGCGGCGTATTGGCGTTCAAGAAGGCGCGCTGCAAGTATTCATACGCGGCCCCATGCAGATTCTTGGTGCCCGTCTTCAAGGTCATATCGATCTGCCCACTGGGAGCACGGCCATTCGCCGCATCCACGGGGCTGGTTGTGATCTTGAACTCCTGCAGGGAATCAGAGGGCGGAGCGATGGTATAGTGCTCTGGGCCTGTCTCGCTGATGTTGGCGACGCCGTCGATGCTGAACTCGACGGAGGCGCCGTGGATAGTGAAGGTCTGCGCGCTCTGATTACCAGGAGCCATTCCGGTGGTTGTGGTCATCATGCCGGGCGTGTATATCGCGAAGTTGAATGTATCGTTATCGAAATCAGGAAGCTGCTGAAGCAGTTGGTTCTCCATGACGTTGCCGACGTCGGCTTTGTCGTAGTCGAGTACGACCTCGGAGGCGTTTACCGTGATGGTTTCCGTAGCCGACCCTGGGGTGAGTGAGAAATTGATCTCGGCAGTTTCACCTGTCGACAGGGTGATATTGGTCTTGTCGACCGCCTTGAAGCCGGCAGACTCCGCGCGAACGTCGTAGACGCCCGGAACGAGAAACGGAACCGTCCAGTTGCCTGTGGATGTGGTGATGACGGACTTGTCCACCCCGGTCCCCTGATTGTGGACGGTGACTTTGGCCTTCGGAATCACGGCGCCTGTCGAGTCCGTGACCAACCCGGTGAAGCCTTGCGATGTCTGAGCGGGCGCGCTTAGGCAAAGCACCAGCCAAACAGCCGCTATCGCAAGCACCGCCAAACCGAGCCTGCTCGGCAAATCGCGCCATTTTCCCTGGCATGAGGTTAAACTACGCATCGTCTGTTCCTCCTCGAAAATTCTTCAGGTTGATGTTTGCCGTTGATCGCCGCATGACCTCGATGACCGGACGCGCTTCGGAAAGACTCACATGCAATCGAGCCTTCCTCTGCAACAGTGTTTCCTGCTTATCCCTCCACGGAATGCAAAGAGACTTCACTTGCCGAGCAGAACTGGAGCTTGATTCGGGGCTTCCCGGATCGGCATTTTGAAATCATCGAAGCATCATTCTGTGAGGCAGGGACTAGCAAGTTAATTTACAGTCTTGGCAGCTGTTGGGTTCATGTTGGTCGTTGAGTTCCCACTGCGCGAGCAAGAAGGAGCGTTGACGGCGTGTTGCTTCTCCGGTGCCGATTCCAGGGGCAGGCCTTGTCTCGCGCCCATGGTAGTGTTCATAACATGCTCTGAAATTGCCGCTTATACCTGATGTCGAAAGCGACCCCTACTTCTGCAGCGTCCGCGCAGGCTCCGGCGGCACGCGACGATTTGCGCCGGTTCTTCCGCTTTAAAATCACCCTATGCTTAACCGTTAAGCGATCAAAACCACACATGTGGGCTTTTGGATTTGAGCGGTTTCGCGCCTCATGATGTGGAAGTCGAGTTGCGCCAGTGCTGTGTTAAGCTTTTTGCTGGAGCCCGAGGCGGTCTGCCATGGAAGTTTCGCTTTCCAAGGAATCCGAAACACCGGCATTAGACGAATGCTGGGCTCTTCTTCAGCGCATTGGGGCCAGCCCCGGATTGCGTCGGGCTCCTCGCCTGCGCGAGTTCCTCGATTACGTTGCCCGCCGCTCGCTGCGCGACGGTTGCAATCAGATCCATGAACAGGAAATTGGGATCGCCGTCTTTGGCCGGTTAGAGAGCTACGACACGAGTGTCGACAACATCGTTCGCGCAAACGCCACTGAGTTGCGCAAACGCATCGAAGCATATTTCGAGTCGGAAGGCTCGCGGGAGCCGTTGATTGTCGAGATTCCGCGGGGAAGTTATATTCCCGTTTTCCGGCATCGTCCAGTCGTGGTTGAGTCCCTCGAGTCAGGGTTTGCTGGTACTGCTTCTGCTGAAGCCTCAGAGGCGCGGCCAGCAGTTCGCCGTGCCCTGTTTTGGTTGCCTTGGGTGATTGCCGGGCTCGTCGTGGCCGCACTCTCGGCCTGCTGCATTTCCTTGTGGATGCAGAACCGGGCAATCAACAAGTCGCTCTACCCATGGAAGGACGAGCCAACCGTATCCTCCTTATGGTCGCAATTCATTGATGCAAATCGCGGCACCGACATTGTGATCGCGGATCAATCATTCCTGCTTCTTCAAAACATCGATAAGCAGGTATTTTCCTTCAATGAGTATTTAAACCGTAGCTATATCAACCACATGCAGACGACGAATCTTAGCCCCGATATGCGCGGGGTTCTCAATCTTATCGCCAGCAAGAATATTGGGAGCTTGGGTGAATTCCGGCTGGGTCAGCGTATTCTGGCGCTCGACCCGCAAGGAAAGAACATCCATTTGTATGGCGCGCGCGAGTACATGCCGCCGCTCCTTTCCCGCGACAACGTGATTTTGATTGGCGGCCCCATTTCGAACCCTTGGCAGCAGTTGTTTGCCAGCCGGATGAATTTCGTTATCGAGCCGGATAGCAATCGCTATAACCCGATTCACAACCGCGCTCCAGCGCCTGGTGAACAGACTGTCTACAGCACCGATGCTGATCCGTTGGGCTATTGCATTGTTGCGTTCCTACCCAGTCCGGACCACAATGGCAAAGTGTTGATCATCGAGGGAACCTCTGCTGAAGCCACTGAAGCCGGCGGCGACTTCTTACTCTCGGAGAACCAACTCTCCAGCTTCCAAAAGAGACTTCACGCCGCGAGCTTCCCATACTTTGAGGTTCTTCTCAAGACCGCTCAAGCAAGCGACACGCCATTCTCAACGTTCGTCACTGCCTACCGCACTTATCCTGACTTGCACTAGTCCTGTCATCCTCCGAAAAATAGAACCTGCGCCGGTGACAGAGTCCCACCCTGGATCACGACCGGAGCCCAACCCGGAATGGAAGGCTGTTGGGTTGGGATTTTGGTGGCAATCGGGGATAGCGGGTAGTGTCCAGCTTCTTTGGCACTTTTGATCTTCCTTGGAACTTCGGAAGGTTGTTGAGTTGAGGTTGTTTGCCACAGGGCCCGATGGGGCCTGTGGCAAAAGTGGCTTAGGCGATAGCTCGAACTTCGGCCAGCCTGTTCATTTGCAGATGGCGTTTCGTTCCCCACATGGCCGTGGCGACCTCGTGTAGAGCGAGTAAAATCCCTCTATTGCACTTGCTTCTTTGATTTGATCCGCGATGCACAAAGACTTCGATCCCATGGCGCAACTGAAGTTCGGCACAGAGATCGAATCGCTCTCCGGACACTCGAAGCAATCAAACAGCAAAGTAGGAGTTGTTCGTCGCTGGCAGTCATCCGCTAGCCGAGCCAGTACCTTTCTTCCATTTGAGATTCAACAATCAACCTCATCGATCCGTGATGAGCTGCGACTGCGGAATCGTTTTTGATATGACCGACTGGAGAATTCACCATGAAATTGCAGTCTGACATCGATCGCCGGGATTTTCTCAAGACTGGCGCCGCAGTGGCCACAGCCAGCCTCCTCCCGTCGATTAGTTCCGCGAGCCTCTCGGGATCGATCGACCGTTTAGCGCTCGTAAGGAGACATACTGTGATCCTCCACCAACCCGACCCCGTGGGCGTCGTGGCGGTCGGCAACGGAAATTTTGCCTTTAATGCCGATATCACTGGCCTTCAAAGTTTTCCAGAGTATTACGAAAAGTCCATGCCGATTGGGATCATGTCGAATTGGGGTTGGCACAGCTTTCCCAATCCCAAGGGCTACAGTCTCGAAAATTTTCCCGATACCTGCTGGGACATCACGCGCGATGGAAAGAACAGCAAGATCTGTTATCCCAGCATCGATCGGCTCGTTCAGGGAGTTGAGGCGGGCGTGCCTGAAGAGGCCGAGTATCTGCGCTCGAACCCGCACAAATTCGGCATCGGGAGAATCGGTCTCGAAATCACGAAAGCGGATGGCTCCATGGCGGGCATTGCCGACTTGGCCAGTATCGAGCAGAAACTCGACATCTGGTCCGGCCTGCTTACCAGCAATTTTGAAGTCGAGGGCGAGCCGGTTTATGTCGAAACCGCGGTCCACCCCCTGCGCGATGAAGTGGCCATACGGATCAGGTCGCGCCTCATAACATCCCAACGGCTGAAGGTGAAGATTGCCTTTGCCTACGCTCCCGGAGTTTGGGGATGGGCGTACGAAGACTGGAGTCATCCTGAACGGCACAGGACATCGCTGGTCTGGCGCGGCAGCCACGGAGCGGATTTCGATCGCCAGTTGGACGATACGCGATATTTCGTCCGGGCGTTATGGTCGCCCGGTTTATCGCTTGCCTCGAATGGTGGGCCTGATGCCTGCATGCTGTCGTCTTTCAACGGGGCCGATTCCATCGAACTCGTTGCCTGGTTCTCTCCCCATGCCATCCAGGGTGAAACGGATTCAGTCGCTGAGGTTCAATCCGCGTCCGCAAGGCATTGGAGACAATTCTGGATGAGCGGCGGTGCCATCGACCTTTCTGACACCGCCGATCCTCGCGCGCAGGAATTGGAACGTCGCCTTGTACTGTCGCAATATGTTACTGCGGTGCATTCCAGCGGCAGCCTGCAACCGCAGGAAAGCGGCCTCACTTGTAACACGTGGTTCGGTAAGTTTCATATCGAGATGTACTGGTGGCACTGTGCGCACTTCGCGCTTTGGGGTCGGCCGGCACTGCTTGAAAACAGCATGACAGAACTGATCCGCATCCTTCCCAAGGCCCGGGAGATTGCGCGCAAGCAGGGATTCAGCGGCGCCAGGTGGCCCAAGATGATCGGCCCGGAAGGCGATCAGTCTCCTTCGCCGATAGCGCCCAAGCTGGTTTGGCAACAGCCGCACCCCATTTATATGGCCGAGCTACTCTATCGCGCCCATCCCACGCGAGCCACTCTCGACAAATACAAAGACATTGTCTTCGAAACTGCCGACTTCATCGCTTCCTTCATGAATTGGGATCCTGAAAAGAAGCAATATATCCTCGGTCCCGGCATCTACTCCGCCGATGAGCATCACGTTGATTTGGTCCACAATATCAATCCGACCTTCGAACTGGGCTACTGGCGCTGGGCTCTCCAAACCGCGCAGCCCTGGCGGCAGCGTCTCGGCTTGCCTCCAAACGCGCAGTGGGATCACGTCTTGCAACATATGGCTCCGCTCCCGGTACAAAACGGCGCTTACCCCGTGCTCGAGTCGGTCCAGGAGCCGCGGCCATCCATGAATGCCACGTGGTTGTACGGCATCTTGCCCGGCGACGGTGTCGACCTTGCGGTCATGCGCCAGACCTTCGAAGAATTGGCCAAATTTATGACGACGCGTACTCCGCTCAACTTCGTCGGAACCGCAGAACCCATGATGGCGATGTGTGCAGCACGATTCGGCCAGCCTGACATCGCCGTTGAACTGCTGGTCGGCAAATATGTGAAAAATCAATTCATGGTCTCAGGCTACGCGCGCGGCTACGACGAGATTCCGGTTTTTCTGCCTTCGAACGGCGGCTGGTTGGCGGCAGCAGCGATGATGGCCGTGGGATGGAAAGGCGCTCCATCCAGATCGGCCCCCGGGTTTCCACCGCATTGGCGAGTTCGCTGGGAGGGCTTACAGCCGCTGCTATGAGGGTCTTGGCGAACCAAGAGCACAGCGTCTCTGAAAGGCCATTACAAATACGGTGCTTTCAAAACCATCCCAGGTTTTGCGGCCGGATCAGTCCCGAGGAACACCGCAGGCTCATGGATTTGGGTTGAGCCTGAATCGTCGCCAACCCGTCCCCAACGTGATCTGCCTCACGTTGAGTCCCAGTGGGCGGTGGCTCGCGGATCCGTATGACTAGCGAGGTGAGATTTCGGGTCTTGTGTTCGATAGCTGACAGACGAAATGGCGGGGGCGGTGTAACTTGACGGAGCTCTGCGTTGTTGGCAAGATCGAAGCGGCGGCCCTCAGTCCATCCTGAATGCGGAAGGTTCGAAGTGCCTCAAGACGGCAAGAAGCCTCGCGTCTTTGTCGTGGACGACGAAACCATCATTGCCACCACGCTGGAGCTGATCCTGCGCAGGCACGGGTGTAAGACGTACTCTTTTGATCGTCCGCTTGAGGCGCTGCATTTTGCTCACGAGACGCCTCCCGATCTGCTTCTCAGCGACGTGGTGATGCCGGTGGTCTCGGGGATCGAACTGGCGATTAAGATACGGGAGTTCTGCCCGACGTGCAAAGTGCTGTTGTTCTCAGGGCAGAGTAGCACGGCGGATTTGCTCGCGAGGGCCCGCGCCAACGGGCACAACTTTGAAGTCCTCACGAAGCCGGTGCACCCGACCGACCTGCTGAGGAAGCTTCACGCACAGATTGGCATCTGAGGCGGCGCCCGACGCGGGCGATGTCGGGACGGGTGAGCTTCCGTGATTGCTGCAACGTTCAGCAATAAGGTTCTGCCGGGGTCGTCGCAGATTCGGACAGAGCACCACCTAGGCGTTTACTTCCGCATTGACGGTAATCCAATCGAAACCCCGGACGTGACCAGTTGATCCCGGTTGTAGGCACGGGTCTAGGTGCGAGCTGCGCCCGGTAGTGGCGCGACGCCCGTCACAAGAAGAATCAGGGCTGGGGTCAAAAAGCGGAATCCGGGACAGACCGCAGTAGAAAGACCTGCGGTTGGAACACGCTTGCGACACCGGCGACCGCCGCGTAGGCAAGCGCAAACGCTGCAATTCGTGGTCCGACTGCATTCACAGCGTCTAATGTCCGCTCCCAGTCGCCCAGCGCGGCCAGATATCTGAAGATCCAAGCGAGACTGTACGTGAGGTCATTCTCGTGCTCGCCGTGGAGGTTGAACACGCTTTCCACTCTTCTACCCATGCACAAGGTTGTAGATTTCCTGCAAATTATTCAGCTCTACATTATTTCAAGGCGGGAACTTTGGTTTTTTCGCGACGCAAATAAAAGAAAATAATACTGATAGAAAACAGGTCGCAGAAATCTGTCCAGGCAAAGGGTTAGGCACGCCAGCTCGAATCTCAATAAATCGTTTTTTTATAGGAATGAATCGATTTTTGCTTGACAAAGATTTTCGGATACATCTATAGTTCGTGTCGCGAATCAAAGTTGGTTTCTGCGACTTCTTCTCCGCGATCTGCCGCAGGCCAGCCTCTCAATTCGTGCCCTAGAAACCTGCATCACTTTACCCAGTTCCCGTTGCCCCTTTTTTGGGGAGCCCAGGTCGGAGTCGCCTCTAAACTGCAAGCCACGTTCGATCAGAAGTCACGTTGAATAAATCGGGCCTCCTTCTACTCGGATATATCGGAGCAGAAGGCGGTCATGACGAAGCACTGGACATTTGTCCGACAGCTCATCTCGTTGCCTGCTGTCGCACTACTGTTCGTATGCCCTGCTGTCGCAGGAGCAATCGCGCAGGAGGATCCGTCGAACAGCTCGGTCCTTCTCTTGGTCTGGGGCGTTGAGAATGCGGGTGAGGCCTATGCGGCGCCTACGTTCGAAAGTTGCATGACAAATCCAGACTTGACCATTCACACCAACTGGAGAATAAGGAGTAGCATCATGGGTAACTTCCTCAGGAATTTGAGTCTCACCCGGATATCTTCCGGGCTAGCGGTGGTGTTGCTTCTTTGTGCCGCCACTTCGCTGGTCCAAGCGCAAGCGCCCCCACTTGTCTTTACCGTTGAAAACTCCGGCGCGGGCCTGCCCCTGACCGGGACCATCCCCTCGATGGCCCAGGCGCCGATCTTGCGGCAACTCCCGGATCCGTTTGTGTTTCGCAACGGAGCTCGCGACACCACATGGGCATCCGAAGAACAGCACCGCGCGGAGTGGATGGATGCGATTTTGCAAACCGAGGAAGGCCCGAAGCCAGCCTGTACGGGGACCGCGGCAGATGCTGTTTTGGGCGTTCCGTATATCTGTAGCGAAACTGAGTCCTATACCACGACGTCGGCTAATCATTACACTTTGACTATCAACGTCACAGTGGCCGGCGGGCCTTCGGGGTCACATACGCTAACCACGACCGCGGCAATTGTTACTCCTACACCTTCAGCGACGTGTGTCCAACCAGCCAATGGGTGGCCGATTGTCATTGGTATGACCGGAGCCACCGGAAGTTGGCCCGCATCGGCATTCAACGCCTCGACGGCATCACCGACCGGAGTAACAGTAAAACCAACCGGCTGCGCCGCGACCGTCAATTTCGCTACCGCGTACGCCGCATTTGGAAAATACATCACTTCAGACGCGGCTCATTACACGGATGGGTTCTACAAGCTCTACCCCAATCTTTGCGCCGGATCAACGACTGCTAGCGTTACAGGTGCATGCGTCGCCGCCAATGGGTTCCCCAACGGGAGCAACTCGGGCGAGTATGCCGCGTGGTCCTTTGGATTGAGCCGCGTTGTGGACGGCTTGGAGGCCATTTCATCGCCGTCTTATTCAGGCACGGGGGGACCGCTCCCGCTCGACATCACTCACTCTGCGACAACGGGATGCTCTTATGCCGGGAAAATGGCGTTGTGGACCGGCGCGCTTGACGAGCGTATTGCACTCGTCATTTCCCAGGAAAATGGCGGCGGCGGTGCACCATCATGGCGTCTTTCACATGAGATCGAGACTCAGGGCAGCGTCGAAGACGTCAACGACACCGATTATGACTGGTTCGATTCAACTCAGTTGAGCTATACCGCAGCCGGCGTCTACAAAATGCCGGAGGATCATTTTGAATTGATGGCCCTGGTCGCGCCCAGAGCTTTGCTGCAAACCGGCGACAGCGCGTACTACTGGCTGGGAGACCGCTCCGCCACATTCGATTCATTGGCAACGGCTGCGGTCTACAACAACTACGGCATTGGAGACCGGTTTGGGTACTATATCGATACGGTTCACAGCCACTGTGCCGTGCCAGCCTACCAGCAGAACGCCACGCAGCCGGTTATCAACAGATTCCTGTTTGGTACGACGACGGGTCCGAATGCCCCGGCAGTCCCTCAGGTTTCCTGGCTATTTGGCGACTCCCTGCAAGCCGGCGCTCAGCCCACCTACGATGCCAACTTCTGGACCGCGTGGTGGGGAACTGGCAAACCAGCATTCCCGGCTGGCGAATCCTGGAACTGGGGCGGTGATGTAATGCTGCCATTGAACCAGAACATAACCGTCAATACCGGCGACACTATTACGACGCAATACCAAGTGACGATGCCCGGCCCCCACGCGGCAGCGACAGTCACGGTTCCCACCGCGTACACAGAGGTTGACATCGCCTGCACAGATGGCTCTTCCTATACGCTCACGGTTCCGGCTGTTAACGCCTCGGGCTATCAGACCAACAACCAGGCCTATTCGATCGCAGCCAACGACAACACCACGTATGCATCGAATGTGTACTCGGTGACGAACCCAGGCTGCACTAATGGACAACCGGGTACAACCACGGGTACCTACTTCTTCGGCCTCGGAAAATCGAACCCCGGCGCCGGCAACCCCGGATTGGCTGGTTTCTCGACGAACGATGGCGTCCAGGAAGCGGCTCAGACGGATCCGATCAATGTGACGTTCAACCTGGCCGACAGCACCACCAGCCAGGGCGGCACGTGGGCGCCGTGGACCACCTTGAACGAACAGAACCCATACTCGTGCACGCCGAACGGATGCCCGCTGACGCCGACCATCACCTGGCCCGCACCAGCCAGCATCACTGAGGGCACGCCGCTGAGCTCCACGCAGTTGAATGCAACAGCGTCGTACACGTATATCGCTGGCCTGAATGTAGCCAGCCCAGCCACCGGCTTGTTGACAACCGCGTCTGTCCCGGGCACGTTTACTTACAGCCCGCCCTTGGGATCGGTGCTGCCCGCGGGTGTGGATACACTCTCGGTCACCTTTACGCCGGCGGCAGGGTCAATCTACACAACATCCATCACAGCCGCGAACGCATACAAATACCAAACGGTCGCGACAGCGTCGGTGCCAATCAGCGTCGTTCAGGCTCCATCGGTCTCGTTGACGACTACAGCCGTTCTGAGCGGATCTGCCGGCTCAGGTTACACGGCGACCATTACGATAACCAACAACGGCACGGGCGATGCCAGCAACGTGATGCTCACCTCGGCAGCGCTTGGTTCTGCCTCGGGTTCGGTGATTCCGCAGAGCCTGGGTACAATCGCTGCTAACGGCGGCTCGCTAACGACAACTGTCAGCTTCCCAGGATCGGCCGGAATCGATGGCGCACACGTGGCTGAGAAGTATTCGGGAACCTACACCGGGGGCACTTTCTCCGCGAGCATCCGTGCGGTGCTGCCGTAAGTGCGGGAAACCATAATGGCCAAAACAACCAGCAACAACCTGGAGGAATAGATGAAGATAATGAAGAGATTGCTCCTGCCATCGATCGCGATGGCAGCCTTCCTGGCGGCCGGCACGGCGAGCAGGGCGAATACACTCAACATAATCCTTGATGCGCCGTATCAAACCACTCTTCCCGGCACCACGGTAACGTTCGATGCGACGATAATCAATACCGATGCGGTGGATACGATCTACCTGAACGGTGACAGCGACAATCTCGATTCGCCGCTGTCGCTGGACGACACGGGGTTCTGGAACAACGCTCCGATTTCGCTGGGTCCGTCGGCTTCGTCAGGTGACATTGAGCTGTTCACCGTCATCGTACCCGTTGGCACGCCGGACGGTCTGTACACAGGATCGTTCGAGATTCTAGGCGGCGGTCCTTCCGACGAGAACGTGATCGGAACCGTGAACTTCGACGTGCACGTTGCGCCGGAGCCGGGCACCTGGCTGCTGCTACTTACCGGTCTGGCCGGGCTTGCCGGTATGCGCCTCCGGGGCCGGTTTACGGGAAATATTCTCAGCGGAGTCCGTTAGTCTGCTCGCAACACCTAACCGGTGAAGCGCGGCGCCCGCCGCGCTTCACCAGCTTTATTCGGCGCGTGCGCGGGCCGCAGACCGGCGCAGGAACAGCCAACATATCTTCAGGGATCCACTCCGAAAGCAACTCTCCAGGAGGGTGACCCACAGCAGCATTTTCGGCTTCTCCCACGTGAATGAAAAATGGGCTTAAGCCTTGGCTCGCCGCTTCCGGAGAGCGTAATAACGGTCCGACGTGACTTACAGCGAGGAAAGGGAATTACTTACATGAAAGTCTGCATCTGGCTTTCCGCGGCTCTGCTCTCGATCGTAGTTACGGCTGCTTGCTTCGGCGGTTACTCAAGAAACCGTGTTGAGGCAGGAAGCCGCCCACAGGAGCCCGGGAAATCCGCGGCAGCCCCTCGGCAGCCGGCAGACAACATGACCGCCGAGACAGCCCCCGGTGACGACGGGCCTCTGTATGGCCCGAGCTTCGCTTCGGTTGCGTGGTCCCTGTTTCTCGAAGCCATGACGCCTGTAAACGGATCTCCGACATTTGAGAGCTGGACGGAGCAATGTCAACTGAATCCCAATGCGTTTGGTTGCCCCGCTGCGAGAAGCATTCCCGCCGCCGCAAATGCCGGAGGCAACGGCAAGGTGCGCCTGTTGCACGGAACCCCGGGGGGCGAGACCAGAAAGAGCGGAAGCAATAACTGCGGCGCAATGATCACGACGCCGGTCGGCGGATATCCGGCGCCATCGAATCTGTCACGGAACGCGGTGTTCTGCGAAGAGGTTTATATGAGCCCGGTGGAAGCGTCCTTCGTGAAGCGGGAGGGCCTGACCACGCTCGCCGGTCAGCAAGCTTACGGAAGAGCGAACGGCTTGACTATCAATTTCCCGGGGACCGCCCAAAACGACATTCGTATCGAACTTGACTCTCTCGAAGTGAAGGCCGACTGGGCGCCGGCGGCTTCATTCCGCAATCCGACCTTTGCCTGTCCTGACCCAACCAACCGTCTGTATACCGAGACGATCAACGGCACGTGCTATGCGCTGGTGGCTCTCCACATCAGCTCCAAAGTGATGCTCAATTGGCTGTGGGCCACGTTCGAGCCCGACAGTAGCGTCACCAATCCCAATCGCTGCGACCCAAAGCTTTACGGCGCGTGCCTCGATTCATGGGGAACCACGTCGAGCCAGCCCTATGGAAAGGGACAGACCGCGCAGCAAAGTCAGGATCTGCGTCAGGCCATGGCGGAAGCGCATCTGAATCCTGCATTCAGCAATTACTTCCTGACGGGAGTGCAGACGCAGTTCGTCGACAAATACGGGAAACCGATTCAGATGGGTAATTCGTTTATTGAGTTCAACCAGGGAGTGCCGCCCGGCAAATCGTCGTGCATCACTTGCCATCAGTACGCGTATTTCGATGGCAAGCGGCCTCCGCAAGGGTTGCCGGAAGGCCATTACGGAAGACCGCCAGACGGTTGGCCAAGCGTTGGGTACGCATGCAACCAAAACCAAAATGGAAATTGCACACCCGCGGTCACCAATTCCACGTTGCAGGATTTTTCCTGGATTCTGGGTTTGATGCCGTTTGACGATACAGGCGCCCACGCGCCCGAGCATAAATCGCAGTCAACGCCCAATTAGTCGTTGCTTGCGATGCACTCGTTGATGCGTTGAAGCGCTACCCCGCGCTTCCGTCTGTCTGGCGCCGGTCGATGCAACACGAAAGAGCGAAGAAGTTTATGGAGGAAGACAGCACGATGACATCCTTGACCGTCGCTCGGCAGAAGATTGCAATGCAGCACGGGATGCAGCCACGGTCAAAGACGATGAATCCCCTGCCAGTGCTTTCGCACCTCCGCCGACAAGGATTTCCTGAGACGGTGGTTCTTGGACTTGCCCTTTCGGCCCTCGTCCTTTTTGTCGTGCCTGGAATATTGGGCGGAAGAATCCTCTCCGCGCAGACCCATGTGCCGCAAGCCGCGAAGCCGGCATCGCAGCAAACGGCCGCCGCCAAACCCGTCCAACCGCGGCGTCGCGTTGCTGCGCGCGCTCATGCCGCTTCGACAGAGCGTCGGCCGGTTCCTGAAGCAATAGCCGCGCCACCACCCGCCACGCCGGCTCCAATCTGGCCCGCCAATCAACCTCCCAATCGGGCCCGGGTGAGTTGGGACGGACGCGGCCTCAAAATCGAAGCGTCCAATTCCAGCCTCAATCAGATTCTGCATCAGGTCGCCTCGGAAACGGGTGCGAAACTGGAGGGACTTACCCGCGATCAGCGTATTTTCGGCAGCTACGGTCCCGGCCCGGGGCGCGACGTGCTCTTGAAGCTCCTCGATGGCTCCGGCTACAACGTGCTCGTGATTGGGGGCCGTGACGCTGATGCGCCGGTCGAGATTGTTTTGAGTGCCAGGAGGTCCACCAACCCGCAGACGGCCGCGAAAAATCAGAACCGAAGCAACTCTGAGGATGACGAAACCCCGCCAGAGCCGGACGCTCCTCCCGATCCGCAGCCTCACCCGACAGTTCGAGATCAGTTCGCCCAGGGCAATGACGGGCTGTCGGCCGATCCGCAGCAGTTCATGCAGGACATCCTGGAGCGTCAGCAGAAGATCGACCAGCAGCAGGACCAGCAGAGTAATCCGCAACGGTGATGGGTGTGAGCGGGTCCCAGTTGCGAGAGATGCGACGGAAGGTAGCGCCAGGTGCTCACAGTCGAATCGAACCCGACCGCGCCGGATTGGCTCTGCTCATCAGAATTTGCCGGGCAGTCCACGGAGCGGAAACCTCGCGCGCACCCGCATCAAAAAACCAGATATGCCACCGTCTTGATTACTCCTCAGTCCGAGGCGCACGGACTAATAGCAAGATACTGGCGGTTGCGAAGAGGGGCATTAGTCCTGCCACCAAAAACGCGGGCCCATAAGAAAAGCGATCGACCAAAATGCCGACAGCAACGGTGAAGCCTGCGCCGACCAGACCGGCAGCTAACCCGCTCAGCCCGGTAACGGTGGCCACAACATCGTGAGGAAACAGGTCTGAGGGAAGAGTCAGACCCATTGTGGACCAGCTCGCGTAGCCCCATAGGGCGAAACAGATCAGCGCCAGCGCGACATAGACGCTATGCACACCGGCGGCGGGAATGCCGGCAAGAATTGGCAGGGAACTAAAGACGCATACACCCGTGCGGGCGCGCACCACGGAGACACCCCGGCGAATGCAGTAACCAGAAACCAGGCCGCCAGTAAAATTGCCAAGATCGGCGGCGACAAAAGGCATCCATGCGAAGAGGGCGATTCTTTGCAGGCTGAATCCGCGCGCATCACTTAAATACTGGGGAAGCCAAAAGACGTAGAACCACCAGATGGGATCGGTGAGCGCGCGGCCCAGAACGATGCCCCAGACATTTCGGTTACGGGCGAGACTAAGCCAGCGCCGCACGCCGCGGTCCGCCGAAGTTACAGGCGCATCCTGGCCTGCGCGGATGAACGAGATCTCCTGTGGTGTGACCCTGGGATGGCGGTCCAGCGGATGGTATACTCGCAACCACATCGCAAGCCAGACAAAGCCGAGCAGACCTGAGACGACGAAAGCAGCGCGCCAACCAAATCGTATCGCGATCAAAGGAACAGCTAACGCCGCCACTGCTCCTCCCACGCTGGAGCCGCTATCGAAGATAGCCACCGCGAGGCTGCGTTCCTGGCTGGGAAACCACTCCGCAACCGTTTTGCTGGCTCCCGGCCAGTTCAACCCTTCGCCGATTCCAAGCAGAAATCGAAAGCATGCGAACCCGAACACAGAAGAAGCGAATCCGGTGAGAATGTTGACGACCGACCAGAAAATTACAGCCAGCGCCAGACCAAGGCGTGTGCCTACTGCGTCAAGAAAGATGCCGCCGAGAAGCCACGTAACGGCATAAGAGATCTGAAACGCCCCGAGGATTCTGCCCAGGTCAGTGTGCGTCAGATGGTAATGCGACGAAATCAACGGCGCTAGAACAGAGAAGGTCTGACGGCTGATGTAGTTGATCACGGTTGAAAAGAAAAGTGTCCAAATGATCCACCAGCGCACTCGCCCTGGGCTGCGAAGCTGGTGCGAGTTTCCGGCTTCCTGCAGAGAATTCACTGGATTCATGTTTTCGCGCTCAATCAAAACGAACCCGGAATCGTCGTTAGCTGGTCCGGACAACAGGCTGATCTGCAATTTCTTCCGTCTGCGGATTCCAGTAGAGTCTCTTGCCGCTCCAATACGATTGCGCGGCCATGATGGTAACAATGGAGTGCGAGAAGCCGTGATCCACAGTTGCGTTTGGCTGGTTTCGCGACTGCATGGCTTTGAGCCAATTCATAATATGCACTTCGCTATCGTCGCCAGGGCCGTCCGAGTCCGGCGGCTCGGCGTCTGGAACTTTGACGATCTCCTCCCGGTCGATTGCCGGACTTATCAACGGCACACTCTTGGTTTCGACGGATCCTGACCATTCATCCCTGCCGCCTTCCTTACTTACAGTGAAGAGCGACGCGCCTTCGCCGCCATAATTTGCAATGGTGCCATTGCGGCCCTGGATCCTTGAGAAGCTACGGAAGCTATTCCCAAACACGCTCTTGTAAGTATAGAGAAAGCCTTTGGGATAAGTGACAGCAGCAACACAAGTATCAGGATTCTCACGCCCGTCTTTCCAGGCATAAATCCCGCCGTTGGCCACAACACTCTCGGGATACGCTTCGTCAGTCCAGAGATGCACAAGGTCGCAACCATGGCTCATCCACTGATCGAAGATTCCCGAGGAATAATCTCTATATAGACGGAACTCGAGATATACATGGGGATCGAAGGGGCGGCGAGGCTTGCCTAATAGCCAGCGATCCCAATCTGTATCTTCCTCGCGAAGCTTTGACTTTTGCTCGAAGAGCCACTTTCTCCATTCCAGGTTGCGATCCTGCTCCCGCGCGGGTGAGTTACCGGTATCCATATCCACAAAGCGCCAACGCTCTTCATTCACATTCCATTCCTGCTCGATATGAACGATGGCGCCAATGCGGCCGGACCGGACGATGTCGCGAACGGCTAACTGATATGGCTCGCTGCGGTGCTGCGATCCCATCTGGACAATCTGTCTTGAAGCCTTCACCGCATCGCGAGCCTGCTTGGCTTCAGATAGAACATTGGCAAACGGCTTCTCTACGTAACAGTCCTTGCCCGCCCCGACTACATCCACACATAACTTTGCATGCTGGAAGTCACCCGTGGCAATCATGACGCCATCAATATCCTTGCGGGCAAGCATATCTTCGGAGTACTTATAAGATTGCGGATCCAGATTGAAGACCTCCTTGACTTGGGCCGCGCGACGCTCCCGCGCCAAACTCCAAATGTCGCAAACCGCCACGGTTTCAACCGGTAGTTTCCGTGAGGCCAACTGCACCATGTGCACATGGCCATGACTACGCCCACCGCATCCCAGTTGACCCAGGCGGATGCGATCGTTCGCACCCAAAACCCGCGCATAGGAGCGGGCGTCCATTCCCGCTGCGAGCATGGTTCCCGCCGCCTTCTTCATGAAGGTTCTTCGATCATTTCCTGAAATAGATTCTTCAGTCATGGTTTGTGCCTTTCCTTCCATGCACAACGCCCCCAATGAGTGAGCGCATCCCGGTGCGGATCATTCGCCGGTGCAAAGTTCAAATAGATCGTTGCACCCCGGCCAAGAGAGCGTCAAGAAGACTGCGAGTCAATGGGCCAAACCGCGTGCGCAGAGTTCTGAAGCATAGCAACGGACAATTCGGAATTTCCTGTGTATACTTGGTGCCGCAATGGATTTCTCGTCGTAACCTTGCAAAGAAGAGAAAGATTGAGCGATCCAAATGGAGGGACAAAGTGATTAATCGACGCGAATTCCTTGATTCGCTTGCCGTGGGTGCGGCCGGTATGGCTATCGGTTCCACCGCCAAAAGCTACAGCCAGATTCTCGGTGCGAACGATCGCTTGAACTTTGCCATCATGGGCCTGCGCTGGCGCGGCTATGCCCATCTTTCAGCACTTATGGGGAATAAAGAAGCTGCCCGTGTCTCGCATGTGTGCGATGTGGACGGCACGATTCTGGCCAAGTTTGCAGGCGTCGCGGAACATGAACTGGGATATGCTCCCGCCAGCAACAAGGACTTTCGCTCCGTCCTTCAGCAAAAGGATGTAGATGCCGTCACCATCGCCACGCCGGATCACTGGCACACACCGCTTGCCATCGCGGCTCTTGAGGCGGGCAAGCACGTTTATGTTGAAAAGCCGTGCAGCCATAATCCTGCCGAGGGGGCGATGCTGGTGCAGGCGCAACAGAAATATCAAAAGCATGTGCAGCAGGGCACCCAGCAGCGATCCTGCATGCGCACGATGGAAGCCATCGATAAGATACACAACGGACTCATCGGCAGAGCCTACTTCGCCAAAGGTTGGTACAGCAACACGAGAAAGTCGATTGGCATTGGCAAGGCAGTGCCCGTACCGGCACAGCTTGACTGGGATTTGTGGCAGGGACCTGCGCCACGCAGGCCATACATGGACAACATTCATCCCTATAACTGGCACTGGTTCAAGCACTGGGGGACCGGCGAGGCACTCAACAATGGTACGCATAGCATCGACTTATGCCGCTGGGCGCTCGAAGTGGATTATCCGAAGAGCGTTACGGCGTCGGGCGGAAGATACCAGTTCAAGGATGACTGGCAGTTTTATGACACGCTGGTAACCAGCTTCGATTATGGCGATAAGACGATTTCCTGGGAAGGCAAATCGTGCAACGGGATGAAGTACTACGACCACACCTCTGGGCTGGTCGTCATGGGGACCGAGGGCTCAGTATTCATTTATGGAGATGGCGGGAGCGGCTACGACGTCTACGATCTGAATGGGAAAAGGACGGGCGTATTCAAGGATGACGATACGACACCTTTCTATGACAAGTTCGACGGCGACGTCGCAACAGTTGCTCACTTCGCCAACTTCATCGCAGCAATCCGCAAGGGAGAAAAGCTGCACGCTCCTATCTCACAAGGAAACATCGTCGTCACATCGCTGCAACTCTCCAATATCGCATGGGAGTTAAACCGAGAGTTGCAGCTTGATCCGCGCGACGGGAAGATTCAGAATGACGCTCAAGCGATGAAGATGTGGTCACGCGAATACGAAAAGGGCTGGGCGCCGCATCTGTGAGAGTGGTGGTTGTTGCACGCGTCAATCGAGCGGGCGTCTGGTTTGTTTATCGAGGAAGATACGGTGAAAAGACTCTTCGCTACATGCCTGCTTTTCCTGGGCGGAGCGCTCCATGCCAACGCCAGCGATCGCGGCGCGTTCAAGAGCGCTTATGCAGCTCAGGATGTTGAGTTAGACACGGATCCCCGGTCAGCATTCTGGCAGGGGGCGCCTTTGGTGTATGCGGAAGTAGACAGTTGGGGTCACGTCCTCCCCGGGTACCGAACGCAAGTAAGTTCCCGATGGACCAAGAATAACCTCTATCTTCTGTTCCAATGCCCCTACGAGGAGCTGTATCTAAAGCCGACGCCGAACGCGGTTGAAGAGACTTATGGGCTATGGAAGTGGGATGTCGCCGAGTTATTCATTGGTTCCGATTTTCACAATATTCGCAGATACAAGGAGTTCGAGGTTTCGCCGCAGCAAGAGTGGATCGATCTCGATATTAATCTCGATCTCCCAGATCACACCGTGGGGTGGACCTGGAACTCTGGATTTCAGGTAGCTGCGCGGATTGATACGAAGGCAAAAATATGGTATGGCGCCATGCGAATTCCGTTTGCAGCTTTGGATACGCTCCCTCCAGCGCCGGGCAGAAGCTTTCGCGCGAACCTGTTCCGCAGTCAAGGGCCGCCCGAGCACAGAAAAGAGATCGCCTGGAAGGCTCCCATGAGCAATACTTTTCATGAACCGGAGAGATTTGGAGTGCTGACGCTAGCCGGGGATCAGTAGAGTCGGAAGTATTCGCAGTGTCGTTGTAGCTCTTGGCGGAGGTTCTGGTGAGCGATTGGACTGGTGTGCGGCTGGCTTGCGTTCTTGCGATGGCGGCCTTTTGGGCGACACCAGTTACGGGACAGGATGCTCCTCCGGCCGAGGCATTTCGCGTGTTCCGTGCAGCACAAGCAGATGGCCCGCAGATTACGCCCTATCTCCTCTATCAAACTGCACATGCATGGGATGAAGATGGGCTGCGTGTGGAGCGCTGGTCGCGCGTCAAGAACGAGAGCGATCTTCTGCAACTGCGCGGGGAACTGAGGAGATCGCTGCTCGAAATGATTGGCGGACTTCCCACAGAGAAGACCAGCCTGCACGCGGAAATTACGGGCAGAGTTTCCGGCGCCGGATTTCATATCGAAAAGTTGATCTATCAAAGCCTTCCGGGTTTCTATGTAACTGCACTTGTGTATGTACCTGACAACGGCGAGAAGTTACATCCAGCCATTCTGGTTCCCGCGGGACACTCGGCCGACGGAAAAAATCACTATCAGGCCCTTTGCGAGAGGCTGGTCCTGCGCGGGTACCTTGTTATCAGTTGGGATCCTGTGGGGCAAGGGGAAAGAAGCCAGTTTTGGGATGCAAATGCAAAGAGGAGCCGTTACAACCTGATCTGCGGCGAGCATGCCGTGATGGGAAACCTGGCCTATCTGGCCGGCGCCAATCTGGCCCGGTGGGAGGTGTGGGACGGGATGCGCGCCGTGGATTATCTGCTCACTCGCCCAGACGTAGACGGCACGAGAATCAATATCACGGGTACGAGCGGCGGGGGTTTTCAAGCAGCGCTGATCGGCGCACTCGATGAGAGAATCAAGGTCATCATTCCGTCCTGTTACATTACGGCACTCCCCATGCGCGTGGAAAACCGTATCTTTTCCGATTCAGACAGCGATCCGGAACAGGATCTCTTCGGACTCATTTCGAAGGGAGTGGATCACGCAGGCATGTTACTGGCGATGTATCCGCGTGCGGTGATGGTGGCGACTGCCACTCTCGATTTCTTTCCGGTGCAGGGCGCTCATAAGTCCTACGCAGAAGTTAGCAGTTTCTACAAACGATTTGGACATGGTGACCGAATCGAATTCGCCGAGAGCTATAACCGGCACGAGTATTCGTTGAAAAACCAGGAAGCGGCGTTGAGCTTTCTCGACCGATTCAACCAGATGCCGGTTCGCCACGGCCAGCCGCCAGTGACCCCGTTCAATGATGCCGATCTGCGTGTGACCAAGAGCGGGCAGGTGTCGGTCGATTTTCCGGAGGGGCGCACGCTTCTTCAACTCATCGCCGCGTACGCGATGGACGCTTCGCATCGCAAGCAGACATCCTTGGCCGAGCTATATAGGAGCGAGCACGACCCGGATATCGCTACGTGGAAGGTCAGCCGCTATGAAGGCCTCTCCTCGCCCAAAGAAGTGCGATGGGAATCTGTGGGGAGCACGACGATTGGAACGGCGCATATAGACCGTTATGTGCTTCATCACAGCCGGTATCTTGAGATGCCGCTTCTCCATTTTTGCAAAGACGGCGACCACCCAAAGGGAGCAGTTCTTTGGGTTAGTCTGCGCAGCAAAGCTTCTCGAGAGGACTGGCCACAGATAACGAAGCTGCTGAACGACGGTTACGAAGTGTTCTCATTCGATTTTCGCGGAATGGGAGAGACCAGTATGAAGTTTCGCGTCGATTCCTCCAGCGCATCATCCGCGAATACCTTCGACGAAGCATACGTCGATCCGCTCAACAGCGTGATGGCCGATTATGTATATAATTCCTTGCTAACCGGACGACCCTATTTCCTGCAGATGATGGACGATCTTAAGATTGTTGAACTCTTTATTCGCAGCCGGAATTCACGGTTCCCACGAGAGTCGCTGACACTGGACGCCACCGGTGAGGCATACAGTCTGGCCGTTCGATTCCAGGAAATCGACCCGGAAGTCTCAGTACTCAAACAAGAATCTGCGCAGGTTCTAAGCTGGTCTACATTGGTGGCGCAAGGCCAGGAGCAGTGGCCCATAGTATTTCTGATGCCATCTGGGGCACTCATCACATCAAAGTGAAGAAGGGCGTGTGGATCCAGGCAGCCAATTCGGCGAGGAGAAGAGTTCTTGATTGCGGCATGAGCGTGTGCTAGGTTGATCTGTTTGCGATGCGCGAGCTGCGCCCGGCGTGAACCGCGCATTTTGAAAGAGCGTGTAACTCGAGAGAGAAGGTGCGTACCATGGTAAGTCGTCGTCAGTTTGTGAAGACAGTTGGGCTAGCAGCCGTGGCAGGGGCAGGTATCGATGCACTGGGAGCGCAAGCCGCCGTTGCGCAATCGGATGCGGGCGCAGACAAATCCAAATTGGCAAGGCTGCTACCCGGATGCTGTGCATACTCATACAATGAGGCCCTTAGACACGGCTCGATGACGATGGAGGATTTCATTCTCAAAGCAGTGGAGCTGCGACTGGCCGGCGTCGATATGACGGTGTATTACCTGAAGTCTTCCGATCCAGAGTATCTTCACAGTTTGCGCCATTTGGCCTACCAGCACGCCGTGGCTTTCTCGGGATGCGCATGCGGCGTGAGCATGGTGCAGAGTGACGCGCAAAAGCGCGCGGATAGCGTGAAGCAAATCGAGAAATGGGTCGATGTGGCCGACGAACTTGGCGCGTCTCATCTGAGAATCTTTGCGGGCGTGCTACCGGAAGGCGCGAATATCAAGGATGCTGTCGACTGGGTGGTTGAAGCGATGAAGGCCGCATGCGACTATTCCGGCAAAAAAGGCATTTCGCTTGGGGTTGAGGACCACGAAGGCGTTACGCAGAACGCAGACCTTTGCATCGAGATCATGCAACGGGTTAATTCGCCGTACGCCGGTATCAACCTCGACATTACAAACTTCATCCCCACGCCAACTCAAGACGCCTACGCGCAGATTGCCGCATGCATTCCTTACGCCACAAATATTCATATTCGCGACCATTTTTACGATCACAGTGCGGTGGATATGGACCGCGTATGGCAGATCTTTGCGCAGGCCGGGCACCAGGGATTTGTGTCTGCGGAGTATGAGCCCAACTACCCTGGCAGCTTGCCGCCCTCAACCGGGGTGCCGAAACTGGTTGGCGATATTCAGGCGCTGTGTAAGAAATACTCCAGTTGTTGAGCGATGCTAACTCCGGCGTGTATCTAACGCCGGAGCCAAGCAGGCTGTAACTGTTTACGTCACTTGCCGATGAGCGCGCTATAAACCAGCGTGCGCAACCGCGCTACCGCATCCGAAGCGGCAGGAGCGCCCAAATGCTGTGTCATGGCAATCACCACGATGTCCTCTTTGGGATCGATCCAGAAACTGGTCACCGCCGCGCCGCCCCAGGACAGCCCGCCATCGCTGCCGAGGGTTGCGGCTGCCGCCTGATTTTCAATTACGGCGAATCCCAGGCCGAAACCGCTTCCCTTTTCATAATCCGGAATTCCTGCCGGCGCCAAGTGGTCCTGCCCCATAAAGTGAACCGTCTGCGGGCTGAGGATGCGCACGCCATTCAGCTCGCCGCCGTTCAGAATCATCTGCGCAAAGCGCCAGTAATCTTCTGCCGTGGCGACAAGTCCGAAGCTGCCGCCCTTGCGCTTGTGATTCACGGTATAGCTGTTCACTGACCAGGGCTGGAAAAGCACTAGATCGCCTTCGGGATGCCCGTGAGCCTCATCGAGCGGCGTCAGCTTGCCATTCTTCATCCAGTGCACCGTCGCCAGCCGATCGGCCTTGTCCGGCCCGAGCCAGAAGCCCGTGTCTTTCATTCCCAGAGGATCGAATATGTGCTTCTGAAGGTATTCGTCGAAGGGCACGCCGGAGATCACTTCCACCAGCCGCGCCTGGACGTCCGGCCCTACGCTGTAAGCCCACTTCGTTCCCGGCTGGTAGCGCAGCGGGATCTTCGCCAACCTTTTCATCATCTCGTCCAGCGTAATGTCCACGCTGAACAGGTCTGCCTTTGCATACTGCTCATCGAATTTATCGTTCGACAAGCCGTGCGTGAATCCCGCGGTATGCCGCATGATGTCGTGAATGGTGGGCGGGCGTTCGGGCGCAACCGTCTCGTCGAGCGGCCCGTCGGGATTTCGCAGCACCCGCAGATCGGCAAACTCCGGTAAGTATTTCGATATCGGGTCGTCGATCTGGAAGCGTCCCTCCTCATAGAGCGTCATCAGCGCGGTCGATGCGATCGCCTTGGTCATCGAATACTGGCGAAAAATCGTATCCTTCTGCATCGGGGTGCGCTTCTCCACGTCGGCGTAGCCGAGCGCACTGAAGTGGACGATTTTGCCGTGGCGCGAAACCAGCGTCACGATGCCCGCCAGGTCGCCGTGATCGATCTTTTCTGAGTAGAACTGGTCAATGTATGCAAGGCGCTGGGGCGAAAAGCCCTCGTCCTCCGGCCGCGCGGTTGGCAGGCCCTGAGCGATTACGTTCACAGCCGCCAGCGCCATAGCAACAACCACGAAATGTGCCCGCATGGTTCTTGTCATCCTCGTTCCTCCGTTGTGTTCCTGATCGACCGCCTGTCCCGGCGGACCTCCGGGCGCTGACGCGTCCGTGAGCGCACTTCCACCCGGGAAGGAGTCTGCATCACTCTGAAGCGGCTCTCCAATTGGTGTAAATAAGCCGGAGTGTCCATTTTGCTCACACCTCCACCATTCTTGGATACACCCTCATGGGGCAGGAGCTGTTCAGTTTGCTTTGTCGGCGTCCATGGCTTTCTGCTGTTCCTCAAGAATGCGACCCATGGTCCCGGAAAAGATCATGGCCTGCACGTTCTGGGGAACGCGGCAAGTGTCCAGCATTTCGCGATAGCGCTTCTGGCTTGCGTCGAACTCGCCCAATTCGCCTTGGAAGATGTCGGAGCCGAAGACAAGTTTTTCAAAGGCATCGTGGGCTCCGGGCGGAGTGTGTGGGCTCACCACTCCGCTCCACCAGAAAATCGAGCGGAAGAATTCATAGTTGCCGGACAACTTGATAAGGCTCGATCCGGAAAGATCGAAGTAGAGATTCGGGCTCCAGCGCGCGATTTCAGCCGCTTCCGCATAATCCGGGTTGCCGAGGTGCGCCCCGATAATGATCAACTTAGGCCAATGGCGCGCAATCAAATCGAGGCGCGTGGCGCGCATGCGTTCGAAGCTCACATTCTCCGGCTGGTCGGGGTTCTGGCGGAGGACAATGCCCGTATGAAAGAGGAGAATCATGTGGTACTTTTCGGCTCGGTCGTAGATTGGCCAATACGAAGGATCGTCGTAGTTTTTCTCGGGGGTAGTTATCTCACCCAAACCGCGGAAGCCAGCCTGATGAAATTGGTCGATCTCCTCAAGGACCTTGGGATCGTCGAGCTTGATATCGCCGAAGCCGATAAAGCGGTCAGGGTGTTCGTGGATGAACTTCGAGGCTTCAGGGAAACCTCTCTGCGTGACCAGGAGGAATCCCATGCCGTCGGCGGACCGCAGTTTGACAAGCATCTGCTCGAGAACACCCGCCTCACCGTCGAAGTGTTCGTGTACATCAATCAACTTGGGAGGGGCCGTCTGGGAGGTGGCGATCGCTGCCGAGCCCGCCAGCAAAACTGCCGCCGTCCATTTGTTCATCCAGAGCATATATTCCCTTTCTCCCGGCTTTGCTCGCGGCGCTGATCCGCCGCCGCAACGCGCTGGAATCGCTTATTGAGAGACGAGCACATCATCGAGTTCGGCCGCGGATTCCAAGTCGAGGTAGACGGTCGTGTCCGGATGGGTGCGCAGTATGGTGGCGGGGCAGTCAGTGGACAAAGGATCGGTCAGAACACGCCGCATAATGGCCGCCTTGCGGGGGCCAGGAACGGAGACAATCAGCCTGGGCACGCGGAGGAGAGCCGGGATGGTGAGCGTGATGGCAGTGTCGGCAACCTCTTCCACGGACGCAAACCAGCCTTCCGCTGCCTGCTGGCGGCGGCAGGCTTCATCCAGATAGACGATCTTGGCGTCGCGCGGATCGGAGAAATCGGCCACGCCGGGGTCATTGAAAGCCAGATGGCCGTTCTCGCCAACACCCAGCAGGCAAAGTTGCGGGTCGGCGGCGCTAAGGAGCGCGGAATACTCGTCCGCTGTCCTTTGGGGATCCGGCGCACTTCCATCGATCTCATGGAACTCTTTCATCGAGACTTTCCGCGTGAGCCTCTCGCGCAGGTACCTGCGGAAGGATGCAGGATGATCGGCCGAAATCCCGATGTACTCATCCATGTGGAATCCGCAGATTTCATCCCAGGGGAGCCCTTCGATGCTGGTGAGAGCCTCGAGGGTCTGCATTTGCGAAACTCCCGTGGCAAAAATCACACCGAAGGAAGCGCAAGTTTCGGCCAGCTTCCCGATGGCTTCCGCGGCCGACCGGGCGGCGGCGGTGCCGGCAGCCTTGCTGTCAGGATGAATCTCCACATTCATGCTTCCTACTTGAAAGCTCTTCACCATTTTCAGTGCCCCTTCATACTGTATTTCCGAACCAAGTCCAACTCGCGGTCCCAGCGGCCTCAGAATATCATCCAAAAGAATCTTTACTATGTTTTTATTTTGTTTTATAGTCCTTCTTGATGTGGGATGCCCGCTGGGGTCCGTCGTTCCAGAAGAGGCGCCTAAAAATCTGCTTAAGAAATTTAATTGCAATCAGATACTGTTGGATCGCAAATCCCGTCCGGTCGGAATTGAGGGCGGAGAATTGACTGCTTGCAGGGGTTTCTTTGTCCCGATTCACGTAGGAAGCGATAGTTTCCGCTTCCAAATGACTTTCGTTTCGTGTAAAAAGAAACGAACGAATCAATAACCACCGGTGGGGATCATTTCGAGATGGTTTGGCAGTTTGAAGCCGTGACAGAGTTCCGCAGTCCAGGTCCACTTCGGGCCCTCGTTTCCAAAAATACTTTCGAAATTCCAGGAGATTCCCTTGAGCTCTCCTGATGTTCCCGAGCTGCAGCGCTCGTTAAAGCTCTGGCACCTGGTACTGTACGGCATCATCATTATTCAGCCCACCGCGCCCATGGGCATCTATGGGGTGGTCAGCAATATCGGGCATGGGCATGTGGCCACCGCGGTGCTGATTGCCATGTTCGCCATGATGCTGACCGCGGTGAGCTATGGGCGCATGGCGCGCGTCTATCCGCAGGCGGGTTCGGCATTCAGCTACGTATCGGAAGAGTTGCATCCCAAGCTGGGATACGTGGTGGGATGGGCCATGTTGATGGACTACATTTTGAACCCCATCATCTGCATCATCTGGTGCAGCCAGGCGGCGCGCAACGTATTCCCGGATGTACCCTACCTCTTCTGGGTCGTCGTCTTTGCCCTGGTTTCCACATTTTTGAATACCCGCGGCATTCAGACCTCCAGCCGGGTGAATGCGATTCTCGCGGTGGTCATGAGTCTGGTGGTGGTGCTGTTTCTCGGAGAAGGCGTGCACTACATCATGACCATCTTGCACCCGTCCAGCGCCGATCTGGTGCGCCCTTTCTACGATCCTGCAACTTTCAAAACCAGTGCGCTGTTTCACGGCACATCGGTGGCCGTGCTCACTTACATCGGCTTTGACGGTATTTCGACCATGGCGGAGGAAGTTGAGAATCCGCGCCGGAATATTCTCATTGCCACGGTCCTGACGTGCTTCATCATCGGAGTGCTGTCTGTTGCAGAGGTGTATGTGGCGCAGATGGTTTGGCCGGGCCGTCAGCCGTTCGCACCGGCGATCGTAGACACAGCATTCGTCCACGTGGCGTCGCGCGTGGGAGGAAACTTCCTGTTCCAGTTGCTGAACGCAACTCTTCTGGTGGCCAACATGGGATCGGCAATCGCTGCGCAGTTTGGCGCGGCGCGCCTGATGTACGGCATGGGCAGAAACCGCTCGCTTCCTCCGCGGATTTTCGGCGCTATCGATCCCAAGTATCGTGTTCCGCGCAACAACGTTCTCATTCTCGGCGCTATTGCATTGATCGGAGCCCTCGCGATGAGCTACGAGCAGGGCGCGGAACTGCTCAACTTTGGCGCGTTTATTGCCTTCATCGGAGTGAACGTAGCGGCTCTGGTGCACTATAAGTTCCGCTCCAAAGAGCGCGTGATGTTTCCGTTCCTGATTCCGGCCCTGGGAGCGATCGTGTGCGCCTTCATCTGGTGGAACCTGAGCGTGAACGCGAAGCTGCTGGGCGTGGCGTGGATGTGTGCTGGCCTGGTGATGGCGTGGGTGATGCAAAGACGTGGACGGAGTCCATCCGCAATGGCCGGTTAGGAATCGAAAATTTCGCCGGTCGCATGAGGAGTGCACGATGAAATGCAAATTACCGATCTTCGGGCTGGCGCTGGTTTTTGTCCAGCTCCAGGCCTCGGCCGCGGGCGGAGCGCAAGCTGTTGTCGCAGGCCCACAGCCCGCCATGATTCGCGGCGGGGACCTTTCCGTCGCGGTTTTCGACGATGGTTCGTACGCATTGCGTTCGACTGCCATTTCCGGCGATGTGCTCCACGCAACGGTCGAGGTGGATACAGCGGCCGGGACGCTGACTCCCGCGCGCTATCCGAAGCACCTTGCATCGGTCTCGACCTTCAACGATGCACTCGGTACGGGCCAGCTGCTAACCGTGACGCACAGTGGATTGCAAGACGCGGCCGACCTGGTGTGCGAGTTTCGCGTGTATGCCGACCGGCCCTGGGGAGACATCCGCGTAAAAGTGTTGAACTCGACCGCGCAGTCCGTGGTGATTCATTCCATTCGCGTGATTAAGAGCAGCGGCAATGCAGTGCTGCAGTTGAATGGACCGGGAACAGAAGACCGGGTACTCTCCGACGGTCTCAGCGAGGATCCGTCGCAGATCGCAGACATGGGGGAGCCGAGTGGAGGCATCCATCGATCGTTCAGCAGCCAGTTGATTTACAACCGGAAGAGCGGACAGAGCCTCTTCCTGGGTGCGCTCTCCGCCGATGCGCTGGTCACGGTTTTTCACCTGCGCAGTTCGAGCCGGCCCGACGCGCATGTGTCGTCCTACGAAGTGGAAGATACAGGGACGACTGAATATCTCCACGATCAGAGCCAATCCTACGGTGTGGAGAACGAGGTCCCGCTGCGGCTGGAAGCCGCGCCCGGCGAGAGCGCCAGTTCGGAGCGGTTGATGTTCGCGATCGGCCCCGATTATCACGCACAACTTGAGAACTACGGAACGGCGATCCGCGTTCTTCACCATGCGCGAACCTCGAGTCCCACGCTGATTGGCTGGTGGAGTTGGACCGCGTATTACTACGGCGTGACCGAAGGGACGATGCAGACCAACGCCGACTGGCTGGCGCAGAACCTGCTGACCACGGGGTACCGGTATTTCCAGATCGACGAGGGGTATCAGTTTGCGCGCGGGGAGTACGCGACCGCGGATGGCAAGGCGTTTCCTGACGGAATGGCTGCGACGGGCCATCACGTCGAAAACGATGGCCTGACATTCGGGTTATGGGTGGCGCCCTTTCAGGTATCGGACCGATCGTGGGTTTACGAGCATCACCGCGATTGGCTGGTCCAAAATCTGCGTGGAGAACCAATCCACATTGGCACTGTGGGCGGAAACGGCGAAGAATTGTACGCGTTGGATACGACCAATCCCGGCGCGCAGGAGTATTTGCGGCAAACCTACCGGACGTTGGTGAATGGCTGGGGAGCGCGTTTTCTCAAGATGGACTTCATGGAATCAGCGGCGGTGGAGGGAGCGCACTACAGACCGAATACGACGGGATTGGAGGCGCTACGGATCGGCCTCGAGGTGATACGACAGACGGTGGGAGACGACGTGATCCTCGACAAGGACGGCAGCCCGATGCTGACGCCCGTGGGCATCGTGGACACCGGCCGCATTTCACAGGACACGGGCCACACCTTCGGGTCCACGCATGACGCCGCTCCGGGAATCGCGGGGCGCTATTACATGAACCACAACTTCTACGAGTCCGATCCGGACGCGTTTACCGTGTCCGAGCAAATCACGCCCGATCGCGGTTGGCATGGGAACAAGGTTCCGCTGACGCTGGACGAGGCGGAGGCGTCGATCGCTCTTTCGGCGGTTTCGGGAGGGATGTTTGAAATCGGGGACGATCTGCCGGCTCTGGGGGCATCGCCGCAGCGAATGGCGCTAGTGCGGAACTCCGACCTGCTCGACATGGCTCGCCTGGGCCGGGCATCCATTCCCCTTGATCTGATGACCTATCGCGAAGAAGACAAGCAGCCGAGCATTTTCCTACTCAAAGAAGACAACCGGCAATGGATTCTCACGGTCTTCAACTGGACGGAGGAACCGCGCAGCCACAGCATCACGTTCGAGGATTTGGGTATCAAGCCGGAGGGGTCATTCACCGCGAGCGATGTTCTGCGCGGCGGAATGTTACCCATCACGGGCGGCCGAATGGCGATCGACCAGCCGGCGCATTCCGTCCGCATGCTCAAGCTTGTCAAGAATTCCGTGACCGCTCAATCGCCGGACTTTGAGATGCGGGTTCCGCCGAGTGCGCAGGGAGGAGAAACGGTGGAGTTCCGGGCCATCAGCTCTGGAGAGACACCTGTGTTGGGATACAGGTGGAACTTCGGCGACGGGGTAACTGGTGACGGCGCGGAAGTTAGGCACACCTATACCCAGCCCGGCAGTTATACGGTGACCGTTGAAGCCATGGGGCTGGACAAACGATCCTCAACCAAGACGATGACGATCGCGATCACCGGTTACGTACCGACGATTTATGATGCGGCCCGCAAAGAGCGCTATGAAGGGGAAAGGTAGAGTGCGTTC
>JARLFZ010000049.1 GCA_031296305.1 Occallatibacter sp.
TGCCGAACTCGCCAAGCGCCGCGCTGAAGAGCGCCTGACTTTCCAGAGCGGCGACCCGTGGACGCCGCGCATCAACGTGAATGCCGATGCGGCCATGGTGTACGGGATCGGGCCCAAGATGCCGGGGCTTGTGACCTCCTGGCGCGACCACGGCTACATTGTCGATCTCATGACCGGCGTGGCCTGGGGCGGCTACGAGGATTACCTCGAAGGCAAGTTCGACGGCACCAATCACTGGGACCAGGCGCAGACCGACGTGGATGGCAAGCACATCATCCATGGCGGCAACCCGATGGTTCCCTATATGTCGCCAGGCGAGGATTACGGCCGCTACCTGAGCACCGGCGTGAAGCGCGCGCTCGATCAGGGCGTTGAAGCCGTTTATCTCGAGGAGCCGGAGTTCTGGGCGCGCAGTGGATGGGAAGACAACTTCAAGCGCGAATGGAAGACCTACTACCACGAAGACTGGCAGGCGCCGAATTCATCCCCCGACGCGCAGTACCGGACTTCAAAGCTCAAATACTTCCTCTATCGCCGCGCGCTCGCCCAGGTTTTCGACTTCGTAAGCGCGTACGGAAAAGAGCATGGGCGCACCATTCCCTGCTACGTGGCCACGCACTCGCTCATCAACTATGCGAATTGGCGCATCGTTAGCCCTGAATCGTCGCTGCTCGGTGTCGGCGCCCAGGGCTACATCGCGCAGGTGTGGACGGGCACTGCGCGCACCCCCAACGTCTATAACGGCGAGCGCAAAGAGCGCACCTTCGAGACGGCGTTCCTGGAGTACGGCGTCATGCAGAACCTGGTGCGGGCGTCCGGCCGGCGCATCTGGTATCTGAACGATCCCGTCGCGGACAACGGGAACAGCACCTGGGACGATTACCGCAGCCACTGGCAGGGCACGCTCACCGCTTCGCTGCTGCAGCCCGAAGTTTCAAGTTACGAGATCATGCCGTGGCCGCAGCGTGTCTTCAACGGAATGCATCCGGCTACGGAAGAGGATGCTGAGAAACTTCGGCGAGGATCTAGCGTGGTGCCAACAGGCGCTAGCGGCGGCGCGCTCGCGCCGAAAATCAGCGTGCCGATGAAGGGGATTCCCAAGGAGTACGAGACCGAACTGCAGACCGTTATTGCGGCCCTCGGCAACATGAAGCAGGCAGACGTGCGCTGGCAGATCGCAGGCACGCGCCATGTCGGCATTCTTGTTTCAGACACGATGATGTTCGAGCGCGCCGATCCAAAACCGTCCGACCAGTACCTCGGCTCGTTTTACGGGCTGGCGCTGCCGCTCGTCACGCGCGGCATTCCCGTGGAGCCGGTGCAGATTGAAAGTGCGACCGCATCCGGATTTCTGAGCCGCTACCGGCTTCTGTTGCTCACCTACGAGGGCCAAAAACCGCCCACGCCCGCATCTCACGACACATTAGCCGCGTGGGTGCGCGCCGGAGGCGCACTGGTCGTGGTTGATAACGACGATGACCCTTACAACCAAGTTCGCGAGTGGTGGAACACGGCGCCGAACGCATTCGTCACGCCGCGCCAGCATCTATTCGCGCAGCTCGGCATTCCCGCCGATGCTACCGGTCTGTTCCGCGTTGATCGGGGCGTCGTGCTGTCGGAGCGCGTTTCGCCTGCGGCGCTGGCCTACGAATCTGACGGCGGCGAAACGGTCCGCGGAATCGCCCGTGAAGCCGTCGCGGCCATTCATCTGCCGTGGAGCGAGACCACGGCGCTGGTTCTGCGCCGCGGGCCATACGTCATTGCCGCCGGCCTCGATGATTCGATCCCTAACGCCGCGCCGGTCACGCTGCACGGGCGCTTCGTCGATCTCTTCGACGCAAATCTACCCGTGTTGACGAGCGTCACGCTCGCGCCGGGCGTCCGCGACGTGCTCTTCGACCTGAACTACGCTGCCGGAGCCGCGCCGCGCATCGTCGCCGCTGCCTGCGCCGTGCGCGACATTCACGCCAGCCCGCACCAGCTCAGCTTTACTGCAACCGGTATCACCGACACAACAGCCGCAGTCCGCATTCAATCGCGCCTCAAACCCACGCGGGTTACGATCGCCGGCCAAACTCTGCCGCCCAGCGCTTATCAAGCGGAAGACGGCACGATTCTGTTGCACTTTTCCAATTCCATAGAGCAGGTTCCGATCGCACTCGAATTTTGAAACGGCCCTGACTTGCCATACATGCGCTCCGCTCCGTACAAGAGTGTTTAAGAAGCACTCGACTGCGTTGTTGTTCTGGTTCAGATTCATGGCGAGCAGGGCCTGATGTCGAAAGCGGCCCGGGCGCTGGAACCAGCGGCAGCCAGGTAGGGAAGTGTACGTATGGCAAAGCAGGTCGAGATTCGCGCAATTCTGGCCGATGCGCGAAACCGGATCGGTCCAGGGCATGCCTTCGATGCGGCGATGTGCGTGCTTGAGAATCCTCGGCTGGTGCGGCAACTTATCGAGTGCCTTTGGGATGAGGACGAAGGAGTGGCCGGCCGCGCGGCAGATGCTCTCGAGACTGTAGCCGCTGAGTCGCCGCAAATCGTGGCCCGGTGGAAGGACGCGCTCCTGGGCCGGCTCGTCGAGGCCGGGCCCATCAAACTACGCTGGCATCTGGGGCTCGTCGTGACCGGGATGAGGCTCACGCGGCCTGAGTGCCGGCGCGTCTACGGGGTGTTGCAGGGCTGGCTCGATCACAAAAGCTCGATCGTCAAAACCTGCGCCATGCAGGGCATCGCGGAACTGACCCGTCAGGACCCGTCGCTCAAGGATGAGGTGCTGGACCTGTTGCGTGTGCTCAGCCGTAGCGGAACCCCCGCGATGCGAGCTCGTGGGCGCATCCTGATCGAGCAGTTGGAGAAGGGGAAAGATCTGACCTGGGTGCGCGCAAAGCCACAGGCCAGAAAGGCCACGCGGCTGTTAAACTGGCCTGGGAAGAGGAGTCCGGTTCGCTGTCCTGATTGAGCTGCAGCCGGTCATACGATGATTGAACTTCTGCCTTCGATATTATCCGCGGATTTTGCCCACTTGGCCGACCAGGTTGCCGCGGCCGAGCGCGGCGGAGGTACGGCCATCCACGTGGACGTGATGGATGGTCATTTTGTGCCCAATATCACCCTCGGGCCGCCGGTGGTGAAGAGCCTTCGCAAGGCCACCAAGCTGCCGCTCGACTGTCACCTGATGATCGATAACCCCAATGATTTCATCGCGGCATTCGCCGATGCCGGGGCCGACTGGGTCAGCGTCCACTACGAGGCCTGCCCTCACCTGCACCGTACTCTCGAGTTGATTCTGCACCACGGCATGAGGCCGGGAGTGGTGGTGAACCCGGCCACGCGCGTCGACCTGATCCTCGAGATTTTGCCCATGGTGCACCACGTCCTGATCATGAGCGTGAATCCCGGCTTCGGCGGCCAGGAGTTTATCCCCTTTTCCCTCGACAAGATCCGCCGCCTGGCTGCCATCCGTCACGAACTGGGTCTGCAATTTAAGATTGAAGTGGACGGCGGAGTGGCTCACGACACGGTCGCGGTAATCGTCCAAGCTGGCGCGGAGCTGCTGGTGGCGGGCAACGCGGTTTTTGGCGCAGGTGAGCCGGAACGCGATGCACGCGCCCTGCTGGATGCCGCCCGCCAGGCGGAGATCCTTCAATCCGCGAGCACGGTAGTGGACGGAAAGAGTAAAATTCACTGAAAAGCGCATGCCTGAAAAACGCGTGGATTGAGCTGACGGCTCCCCGGGAGCTGTCTTCCAACGAGGTGGTATGAACAGGTTGTCTCTGAAAATCGTCGCCGTTGCACTGGCCGTGTTGTTTCTGGGTGTGGCTACGGCCGACGCCCGCGAAAAGAAGAAACAAAAGAAGGCCTACGATCTGAACGCCAACCCGCTGGCCGGCGTGCAATCCAAGCAGCCCGACAAGGAACTCTACGACAAAGCCATGGTGGCCATGAGAAAAGGCCGCTACGACGTCGCCCGGCTCGACCTGCAGACGCTGCTGAACACCTATCCCGAGTCGGAATACCGCATGAGGGCCAAGCTTTCGGTGGGCGATACATGGTTCAAGGAAGGCGGGTCGGCTGCGCTGACTCAAGCTGAAGCCGAATACGAGGACTTCATCACCTTCTTCCCCAATGCTCCTGAGGCCGCCGAAGCCAAGATGAAGGTGGCCGACATCTACTACCAGCAGATGGAGAAGCCCGACCGCGACTTTACCAACGCGCAAATGTCCGAGAAGGAATACCGGGAGATGATCAACATGTTCCCGGATTCGAGTCTCATCCCGCGCGCCAAGCAGAAACTGCGCGACGTGCAGGAGGTTCTCGGCGAGCGCGAATTCCAGATCGGCAGCTATTACGAGAGCCGCGAAGATTTCGTGGCCGCCATTGCCCGACTTGAGACCGTGGCCGATACCTATCCGCTCTACTCCAAGAGCGACCAGGTGCTGCTCGGCATCGGTGACGCCTACGCCGGCCAGGCGCATAACGTGCGGATTGCTCCGGGATTGCCCCCCGCGATCCGCGAGCGCCTGGAAACTATGTATCAAGACAAGGCCGCCCAAGCCTACCAGAAGGTAATCACGCGTTATCCCATGGCGCCGCACGTTGAAGACGCCCGCGACCGCCTGGTGGCAATGAACCGCCCCGTTCCCGAACCCACCGAAGCGGCCATTGCCGAAAGCGACTCCGAAGAGCGCAGCCGCCAGCCGCTGCGCTTCACTGACAGAACCCTCGACATCATCAAGCATGGCCCCATGACTGTGCAGTCCGTGCATGTGGGCGAGCCCACGCTCGACGATCCCAAGCGGGTTCTGGCGCCGGATATCACCAAGCAGAATGTGCAACTGTTCCAGACGGCCATCAACGCCGGCAAGCCGCCCGCGCCACCCGCGGCCGTTACGCCCACCGGTATCAATGAGCCCCCGCGCAGCGATCAACCCTCTACCGCTCCGCTGCAGATGCAGGCTCCAGGTGAGGGCACCGGTGTAGGCGTGCAAATCGTCAGCGCGCCCAACGGCCCGGCCGGCCCGCAGGCCGATCCCAACGCGCTGGTCAAGCCCGTGGTGCCGCAGAGCAATGCCCTGCCCGCGGCTGAGGCGCCTGCCGAGGCACCCAACCAGGTGAACGACATCAAGAATCCCACGACAACTCAGCCCGCCGCGACCAACGGCAAGACGAAGAAGCCCAAAGTCGATCAGAGCGACGAATCTTCTAGCAAGAAGAAAAAGAAGAAGGGCTTGGGCAAGCTGAATCCGTTCTAGGCCCAGAGTCCAAGGGACCAAGGGAAAAAAGAGAAGGCCGCAGCTGAAAGTTGCGGCCTTTTTGCAGGCGCGCTCTTCCAGAATGACGCAATCGCGCTAAGTCGAAGGAAAGGATGCATTGAGCAATGCGCCCTGCACCGGTCTCCGCCCTCCTGCTCTTCCTCGGTGCATTGGGCTGCGGAGCGCAACCCTCGACCTCGCCGCAAAGCGGGCTTCCTGCGCTTTCGATGCGCAGTGAACTTGTGCTGGTCCCCGCCTTCGTCCAGACTCGTTCCGGCGAGCCTGCCTTTACACTCAAAGACAGCGATTTCACGGTTACCGACGACGGCGTGGCGCAGGAAACAACCCTGGACGCCGAAACCGGCGGCGAGCCCATGGCTTTGGTCATCGCGGTAGAAACGGGCGGTTCCGGCGCGGCGCAGCTCGACAAGTACCGCGAACTCGGTACTCTCATCGATAACCTCTTCGGCGCGGTACACCATCGCGTGGCCGTTGTCGCGTTTGACAGTGCGCCGCGGCTCATCCAGAAATTCTCCTCCAATCCCGCCGAAACCCGCGTGATTCTTAGCGATCTGCAAGCCGGCGACACAGGCGCGGCCATCCTCGATAGTCTGATTTGTTCGGTCCAAATGCTGCGACGCCAGCCGCCGGAGTATCGCCGCGCCATTCTGCTCCTCAGCGAATCAGTCGACCACGGGAGCCAAGCCAAGCTCGAAGAGGCAATGCGCGCTTTAAGCGACACCAACACTGCCATTTACGCTTTCGGCTTTTCATCGGCAAAATCTGAAGTTGGTTCGGAGACCGCGCGTATCGTACGCGATCCGAATCCCGGCCCCACGCGCGGATGCATGGCGCGTGATGCCGGTTCGCCGGGCGGCAACCGCATGGCCCAGGCATGGGGTTGCCTTGGACTGCTTGCTCCGCCATTGCGCCTGCTCAATATGGCCGCGATGCTGGGCATGGACGGGCCCAAGCGCAACATCCCGGAGGCCGTGGCGCACCTGTCAGGTGGTGTCTACTTCCATCTCGGTGACGAGCGTGCTATCCAGCGCGATCTGCTCGACTTGGCACACCAGATCCCCAACCGCTATGTGCTTAGCTTTTATCCGCAATCCCCTCATCCCGGTTTGCATGTGATCGGTGTGCGGCTTAAGGACTACCCGGATCTCGTGGTGATCGCCCGCAATGGTTATTGGGTCGACGAAGCGCCAAAATCGGCTGCACCTGCAGAAGGACCTCCGCCGCGGTGACTCGAATAGCTGCACCCTCCATCTGCTAACCTGAAACGTGGTCCCCTCGCTCTGAAAGCCCCTGTATTCATGGGTGTTTTCCCGAAATCTTTTGGGGCCAACCAAAGACAAAATGCCTCACGATCTGCCCAAAGCGTACGACCCGACCGCCATTGAAGATCACTGGGCCGGTTACTGGGTCCGCGAGAATCTTTTCGCTGTCTCCACTCCCACTGAACTGGTCCAAAACCAATGCCTGGACGGCAAATCCCCCTTCACCATCCTGCTGCCTCCGCCCAACGTTACGGGCCGTCTGCACATGGGCCACATGCTCAACCAGACGGAGATGGACATCCTCACCCGTTGGCGGCGCATGAGCGGACGGCTGGCGCTGTGGGTACCCGGCACCGACCACGCCGGAATCGCCACGCAGATGATGGTGGAGCGCCAGTTGACCGAAGAAGGCACTTCGCGCCAGACGCTCGGTCGCGAAGCATTTGTGGAACGCGTCTGGGCGTGGAAGAGCCACTACGGCGGCGCGATTCTCGAACAGATGAAGCGCCTTGGCGTCTCCGTCGATTGGAGCCGCGAGTACTTCACCATGGACGAGCGCCTGTCGGTAGCCGTGCGCGAAGCCTTCGTCCGCCTATACGCACAGGGCCTCATCTATCGCGGCGCTTACATCGTCAACTGGTGCCCGCGCTGCCAGACCGCCATCAGCGATCTCGAAGTGGTTCATCAGGAGCAGAAGGGCCATCTCTGGGAGATTCGGTACTCCGTACTTGATTCCTTTGGACGAGATTCGGGGGAGTACATTACGGTAGCTACGACGCGCCCCGAAACCATGCTCGGCGACACGGCCGTCGCCATTCATCCCGAGGATGAGCGCTACCTGCATCTCCACGGCAAAAAGCTGCGCCTGCCGCTGATGGATCGCGAAATTCCCATCGTGGTCGATCCCTGGGTGAGCCGCGAGTTCGGCACCGGCGCAGTGAAGGTGACGCCTGCGCACGATCCCAACGACTTCGCCATCGGCGAGCGGCATCATCTGCCCTCCATCAACGTGATGGACGACCGCGCCCACATCAACGAGAACGGCGGGCCGTACCAGGGCCTCGATCGCTACGTGGCGCGCAAGAAAATCGTCGCCGACCTTGAAGCGCAAGGGCTATTGGGAGCCATCAAGGATTACACCAACAACGTAGGCCACTGCGACCGCTGCAAAACCGTGGTCGAGCCGCGGCTGTCTACGCAATGGTTCATCGCGGTGAACAAGGAGCCGAACGGCGGCGGCGAATCGATGGCGGAAAAAGCCCGCGCAGCCGTACGCGCCGATTCGAGCGGCAAGAAGGCCATCCGCTTTACGCCCGAAAACTACGAAAAGATTTATTTGAATTGGATGGATGATATCCACGACTGGTGCATCTCGCGCCAGCTCTGGTGGGGCCATCGCATTCCAGCGTGGCACTGCGGCGTCTGCCACAAAATTACCGTGCCCGAGCCCGGCGCGACGGGCGATCCAGCCGCGTGCGCTCACTGCGGATCGGACAAGATCACCCAGGAGACCGACGTTCTCGACACGTGGTTCTCCTCGGGCCTTCTGCCCGTCTCCGTCTTTGGCTGGCCGAACATCACGCCCGAAACGCGTGCCGATTTCGACGCGTTCTACCCGACCTCACTCCTGGTGACAGGATTCGACATCCTCTTCTTCTGGGTGGCGCGCATGATCATGCTGGGCTGCTGGTTCGCCGGAGACGTGCCCTTGCCGGATGGAAGCCCGCGCCGGCCCGCTGAAACTGTTCCATTTCGCGAGGTCTATATTCACGCGCTGGTGCGCGACGCCAACCGCGAGAAGATGTCGAAAACCAAGGGCAACGTCATCGATCCCATCGAGATCGTGAAGCAGTACGGGACCGATGCGGTGCGCTTCACGCTCGCGTCCATGGCCTCGCCGGGAACCGATATTGCGTTCAACGTGGCCCGCACCGAGGGTTATCGCGCGTTTGCAAACAAGATCTGGAACGCGGCGCGCTTCATCTTCATGAATGTGGACAGGGCCGCGGAGGTTGGCATCCGCATCGAGAGGAGATGGTTTGCCGCCCCTCCGCTATTGACGAATGAATCTCGGCTTGAGGATCTTTGGATCATGTCGCGGTTTTGCAACACCGCAAAGAGGGTCAACGAAGCCCTTGAGAAGTATCGGTTCGACGACGCCGCGAACGTCATTTACCAATTCTTCTGGGGCGAGTTTTGCGACTGGTATCTGGAAATTGTAAAGCTACGGCTGAACTTCAATGAGTCACTAGATAACTCTGAAGCGACAGACTCTCTTGCGACCCTGTTGTATGTATTTCAAAACTCCTTGCGCCTGCTATCTCCATTTATGCCGTTCCTGACGGAGGAAATTTGGCATGCCCTTTACGAGGGTATGCCTCCAAGGAAATCGATCGCGCTGACAAGCTATCCGCAGTTTGAAGAGTCTTATTTAACACAGGTCACCTATCCGAGCGCCGAAACGTCGATGGAGCACCTAGTCCTCGCGATCACTTCGATAAGATCACGTCGAAAAGATCTCGGCATCGAGGACAAAGTACTGGTGAAGGCCAAGGTGGCCTCGAGTAAATCCGGCGTCCTCAGGAAAAATCGAGACATTCTCTTAAAACTCGCGAGGCTGGAGGACGTTGAGGTCGTGCTCTTCTCTGAGCGCGACTCTGATGATAGATACAAGAATTTGGCGTGGCAGGCCTTCGGACACGTCGATGTCTATTTGGACTATCAGAAGGAGATCGACGTCGCCGCCGAACGTGAGCGCTTGACAAAGGACATCGCCAAGTACGAAAAAGGCTTGGCAGCAGCAGAACGGCAACTGGGCAATGAAGCCTTCCTCGCCAAGGCCCCTGTACACGTGGTGGAGGGCCTAAAAGAGCAGGAAGCCGAAACCCGCCTGCTGCTCGAAAAGACGATAGCCGCGTTGGAGACGCTACCGAAAGAATGAGGAAGCGAACGAAGAACAACCGCAGATCCTTCGACTGCGCGGGCCGCAAAGAACGCGGCCCACTTCGCTCAGGATGACAAACTTCAAGGGACGGGCAATGCAGAAGAAAGTCAGCTGGAAGTTCAAGGTCTATATCTATTTTGTCTTGAACATCGGAGGCCTGATAGTCCAGGTCGAGAGATTTCGTAGGAATGCTTCTGTCAGAGACTGCATCGTTTCCCTGGCTGTTTTGGCGTTCACGAATTTCGTGTTTTGGGTAATTTTCAGATTGCAGGATGAAAAACTGATGAGGACTGGCGGCAAGTTCTAGAGGCATTCAGAAGAACCATGGACTGGAAGAGCCACAAGATCGACGCATTGCTGGAGCAGGCCCTGCTAGAGGACCAGGCCCCGCGTGACGCGACCACGCATCTGACCATCGATCCCGCTCTGCGTGCCACGGGCTCCGTGATCGCCCGCGAAGAGCTGGTGGTGGCCGGGCTCGGCGCCATTCCACGTTTTTTTGAGATTTACGCGCGGCTCGACGCGAGGCCCGAGGCGCAGACGCGCTTCGAGGTCGTGAGCCATCCCGAAATGTTCGACGGCGTGCGCGCGCATCCGGGGCAGGTGCTGGCTGTCATCCGCCACAACGCGCGCGTGCTGCTCAGTTGCGAGCGCGTGATCCTCAATCTGCTGCAGCACATGAGCGGCATTGCCACGCTCACGCGCAAATACGCCGACACGATTCAAGGCACCCATGCCCGCGTACTCGACACGCGTAAAACCGTGCCCGGCATGAGAGCGCTCGAAAAATACGCGGTTCTCTGCGGCGGAGGCACCAATCATCGCATCGATCTCGCCTCCGGCATTCTCATTAAGAACAATCACATCTCTTTGGGCGGCGGCATCGCGGCGGTGCTCAAACGCGCTCTCAGCGAGCGCCAGCCCGGCCAGCGCGTGCAGGTGGAAGTGCGCACGCCGCAGGAGCTCGACGAAGCTCTCGCCCACGGAGCCGAAGCCATCCTTCTCGACAACATGACGGCGAAAGAAGTGAAGCGCTCCATCGAGCGCATCAAGTCAAGTCAGCCGGACCGCTGGATTCCCACCGAAGCTTCGGGCGGCATCGTGCTCGACAACATCCGCGCCTACGCCGAGACCGGCGTCGACTTCATCAGCGTGGGGGCGCTCACGCACTCGGCTCGCGCTGCCGACATCTCCATGTCCATTACAGCGGAGCCGGGGCAGGAAGGCATCAAATTCAACCGCGAATTTCACAGCGAAGGGCTTTAAGACTTTAAGATCGGTTCACCCTGGGTCCGGCAAACTCAACCGTTCCGCCAATCAAGGATTTCATGTTCGATCTCAAAGCCCTCGACACCGAACTCGCAGGCACACTCTTCGCCGGCAAGCTACATTTCTCCCGCGTCACCGGCTCAACCAACAGTGACGCTGTGGCCGCGGCACGCCTTGGAGCGCCGCATGGCTCGGTGTATTTCAGCGACGAGCAACAATCCGGCCGCGGCCGTGGCGATCACAGCTGGATCTCTGCAGACGGTGAAGGCCTCTATGTGAGCGTTCTACTTCGGCCGCAGTTTCCCGCCGCGCGCTTGGCTTTTCTGCCGCTCGCAGCGGGGCTTGCTGCCGCCGATGCCATCCGCGCCGTCTCCTTGCTCGACGTCGATCTTCGCTGGCCCAACGATCTCTTGATTGGTCCGCGCAAAACCGGAGGCATTCTGGTGGAGTCAGGGAATGACTCCAAAGGTCTGCCCTACGTAGTCGTGGGGATCGGCATCAACGTGCATCAACGCACATTTCCGCCGGACTTGGCCACGCCGGCCACGTCACTCGATCTGGAAACGAACCGGCACCTCGCGCGCCAGTATCTTCTCGTCGCGCTGCTAAAATCGCTGGAGCAGGAAGCTCTCGCGTTGGCGCGACCGGACGCGGCAAAAGAAGTCGCCGCGCGCGTTGAAAAGGCTTCAACGTGGATATGCGGCCGCAAAGTAGAAGTGCACGGCCCGCAAGCCTGCAGCGGCGTGACGGCAGGCCTCGACGAGAATGGGTTCCTGCGCGTGACAACCGCGGCAGGGTTCGTCACCGTGCAAACCGGCGGACTCCGCGAGAAACCAACTGCTGGCTTCTAGTTCCCATCTCGCAAGCGCGAAATAGACGCTTTTTGCTGTGGCGGGAATAAGCTAGAAGCTGGAAGCTAAAAGCCAGGAGCTGTTCTTACCATGCTGCTCGCTCTCGACGTCGGCAACACCAATACGACACTCGGCCTTTACAAGCTCGATGGCGAAAAACCTGAGCTCGCCGCGAACTGGCGCGTCACCTCGCACCGCACTCAGACCGTGGATGAGTACGGGGTCTTCTTCGTCAATCTCTTTGAGATGCACGGCATGTCGCCCACGCAGGTGACGGACATTATCATTGCGTCGGTGGTGCCGCCCGTCGACTCCACGTTGCGCCAGGTGTGCGAATCCTACTTCCACATCGAGCCCATGTTCGTGGAACCCGGTATCAAGACCGGCATGAAGATGCTCATCGACAATCCCACCGAGCTCGGCGCCGATCGCCTGTGCGACTGCATCGCCGCCTACGAGCGCTATGGCGGCCCATGCATCGTGGTCGACTTCGGCACTGCGACCAAGTTTGAAGTGATTTCCGCGCAAGGCGAGTATCTGGGCGGCGCCATCGCGCCCGGTCTTGGCCTCAGCGCCGATGCGCTGTTCTCGCGCGCCGCGCGCCTCTACCGCGTCGACATCAAGCGCCCCGCCAAGGTCATCGGCACCAACACCATCGCGCACTTGCAGAGCGGAATTTACTTCGGCTACATCGGGCTCGTCGACGGCATTATCGAGCGCATTCTTGTCGAGCTGGGAGCCGCGCCGGACCGTCCGCCGCACATTGTCGCCAGCGGTGGCCTGGCGCACCTCATCGCTCCCGATTCGCGCTACATCCAGGATGTCGACGACAAGTTGACGCTCGACGGCCTGCGCATTCTCTTCGAGCGCAATCGATCCGCGCGCCCTCGCGGCCGCTCGCACTGAGGGCCGGATCACGCTAGATCTGGGATCGCCCTCACAACCCCGACAGAATCTCCTGCGCAGCGGGCACGTGGGCGCGCAAGCTCTGTGCGGTCAACTCATCGGCCCTGCGCAGCTTGGGGAAGAACGTGGCCCAGAGCCCGGCCACGGCCAGCGCGCCCAATCCGCCGATCACCGTGGCGCGCACCGCGCCCCACCATTGCGCCGTCAATCCGCTTTCAAACTCGCCCAGCTCGTTCGACGCGCCGATAAACAGCGAATTCACCGCGCTCACGCGTCCGCGCATCTCCGGTGGCGTGGCCAGTTGCAGCAGCGACCCGCGAATGATCACGCTGATGGTGTCTGCCGCTCCCGCCACCGCCAGCGAGGCCAGCGACAGCCACAAAGTACGCGACAATCCGAAGACCACCGTGGCGGCGCCGAAGATCGACACGCAGATGAACAACCAGCGCCCCGCGTGCCGGCGCAGCGGAAACCGCGCCATTACCAGCGCCATGGCCACCGCGCCCGCCGCCGGCGCGGCACGCAACATGCCCAGGCCGCGCGGACCCTGCTGCAGAATCTCGTGCGCGAAGATCGGCATCAACGCCGTGGCCCCGCCCAGCAGCACCACGAACAAGTCCAGCGAAAATGATCCCAGCAGCATGGGCGCGCGACGCACGTATTGAAAGCCCGCCAGCAGCACCTTCATCGAAAAGTCGCGGTGCTCCATGCGCCCCGGCCGCACGCTCAACGTGCTCACCAGAACCAGAAACCAGCCCAGCGTTCCCAGCGTGAACACGTACACGATACCTGCGCCCTCCAGCCGCGAGTCCGGCATGAAATGTGTGAGTGGAAATGTGAACAGCAGTCCGCCCAACGCCGGTCCGGTGATGTTGGCCAGTTGGAAGATGGCGCCGCCCCACGTGACCGCGTTGACGAAGTGAGTCTCCGGCACGAGATGGGGAATAAGCGCAGAGCTCGCGGGTCCTGAAAACGCGCGCCCCGTGCCGACGAAAAACAGCACCGAGTAAATCGCCAGGATGTTTTGCGTATTGTTGCGCGCCAGCACCACCAACGCCGCCGTGCAAATGCACTGCAGCGCGTAGCAGGCCATGATCACATGGCGCCGGTCGAAGCGATCGGCCACGTGACCCGCCGGCAGCAGGAAGATGAGCCCCGGCAGAAAGAGCGCGAGGCCAGTGTACCCGAGGTCAATGGCGCGATGGGTGATGGAGTACACCTGCCACGCCACGGCGACAGACTGCGCCTCGGCGCCGAGAATCACCGCTACGCGCGCCAGTTGGTATCGCCTGAAATCACGGGAGGCAAAGGCCTCAAGTCCGCGCCGCGGCGCCTTAGGGGAATCGGGCGTCATCATCTGCTCTCAGGGTATAACGGACGGCGCGAAGGCGGTTGAGACGCGCGCACAATCGCGATGCTATACGCGCCTCCGTAGTCCGTGAAAGAATCGTGGTGTATCCATCATGAGCGACGAAATCCTTCCATCAAGCGAACTTACTGCCTCCGAACCTGCCAGTTCGACAGTCGAAGGCCATGGCCTGGACGTTCAACCGAGTGCCGTCGACACCGATGCTCCAGTGCCGACTGAGCCTTCCCCGAGCACGCCAGCAGAGGAACCAGAGCTGGACGCTCAGTCCTCCTTCGCGGACGCTCTCTCTGCCTTCGACCGCGAACACACGCACCGCGCGGCGACCAAACAACTCGAGGGCACTGTCGTCTCGATTTCCGCCGATCAGGTCATCCTCGACATCGGCTACAAGATGGAAGGCGTTCTGCCTCGCTCGGCCTTTGAGAACAATGCCGAGTCGGTTCATCCCGGCGACGCATTTCCCGTTTCCATCACCGGGCGCAACGAAGAGGGTTACTACGATCTCTCACGCTTCCGCGTTGCGCAGCCTCGCGACTGGTCGGGCCTGGAGCACGCATACGCCGAGAAGATCGCCGTCTCCGGCACCGTGACCGAACTGATAAAAGGCGGCCTCAGCGTCGACATCGGCGTCCGCGCTTTCATGCCCGCGAGCCGCAGCGGCACGCGCGACGCGGCCGAACTCGAAGCCCTCGTCGGCCAGCCCATCACCTGCCGCATTACCAAGCTCGACGTCGCCGATGAGAATGTTGTGGTCGATCGCCGCGTGGTTCTCGAAGAGCAGGCTCGTGGCGCGCTCAACGAACGCCGCGCCGCGCTGAAAGAAGGCGACACTGTCACCGGAACTGTGCGCACCCTCATGCCTTACGGCGCTTTTGTCGAGATCGAGCCGGGACTCGACGGCCTGCTGCACATTTCAGATATTTCGCGCGCCCGTGTTGCCAAGGCCGAAGACGTGCTTTCCATCGGCGAACAACTGACGCTTCGCGTTCTCAAGATTGATCCCGGCAGCGGGAAAATTTCGCTGGGCCTGAAGCAACTACAGCCCGAGCCGTGGGAGACCGCGGCGGAGCGTTACGTGGCCGGCCAGCGCGTCTCCGGCGCCGTTACGCGCCTGATGGACTTCGGTGCATTCGTCGAACTCGAACCCGGCCTTGAGGGCCTAATTCACGTTTCGGAAATGGCGTGGGACAGAAAAGTCAACCATCCCAGCGACGTGCTGCACCAGGGTGACCGCGTCGACGCCATCGTGCTCTCCGTCAAGCCGCCAACTGCGAGTGACGCCGGTCGCATTTCGCTCGGCCTCAAACAGACGCTCGCCGACCCCTGGCTCGAGGTCGAGCGCAAATTTCCTGTGGGCTCGCAAATCGAAGGCCCGGTCACGAAGATCATGAACTTCGGCGCCTTCGTCCAGATCACGCCGGGGATCGACGGACTTGTGCACGTAAGCGAGATCGTCGCCGATCGCCGCATCAACCATCCGCGCGACGTACTGCGCGAAGGCCAACAGGTGAAGGCTCTCGTTCTCGCGATTGACTCCGAGAAGCGTCAGATCAAGCTCTCGATGAAGCAGTTGATTCCGACCAGCATCGACGAGTACATTGCCGAGCACAAAGTAGGCGACCGTGTCTCCGGCCGCGTGGTGGAGTTAACGGCTTCAGGGGCCGTGATCGAATTGGGCGAAGGGATTCGCGCGGCTTTAAACGCAAAGACGGGCGGTGGGGCAGGCACTGGCCGCGCAGGCAACGCGCCTGCTTCGTCAAGTGCTGCGCCAACCTCCGCCGCGCCCGATCTCTCGCAGCTCTCTTCGATGTTGAAGGCCCGCTGGAAAGGCAATGCGCCTGCGCCTTCGGCGCAACCCGAGCCGCTCGCCGAAAGCCAGATTCGCACATTCAAAATCACGAAGCTCCACGCCGACGCGAAGAAGATTGAAGTGGAGTTAGTCGCAGGCTAGAGATACACCTCATCCACATAACACCAGCGCCAATCTTCGCCGCGCTCTGCACTCTGAATCAGCGGATGCTTCGTCTCGTGAAAGTGCGCGCGCGCGTGCCGGCCCTTTGACGAGTCGCAGCAGCCCACGTGCCCACACTCCAGGCACATGCGCAGGTGCAGCCACGTTTCGCCCGACTTCATGCACTCTTCGCAACCCTTGGTGCGCGGTTTCACACCCTTTTTGATCGTTCCCACATGCGTGCATTGCGCTGCCATCGCCAACCTCCCCCGCGTCGTAAGTCCCTCAATCCCTCGTCCCTGCCTTCTTGTTCCCTCGTTCCCTTGTTCCCTTGTTCCCTTGTTCCCTTGATCCCTGCCTTATTTCGCCCAGCCCAGTCCATCCGTCCCGTTGCCGGTAGCGATCATCCGAGAAACCTTCCACGTGGTTGCGTCGATCTCCGCCACCTGGTTCGAGCCAATGCAGGAGACGTAGGCCGCTTTGCCGTCGGGCCGCACCAGCACCTCCTGCGGGCTCTTACCGACCGTAATCTTCTCGACCACGCTCATGGTTCCGAGGTCGATCACGTCGACCGCGTTGGCGTCAGGAATCGCGATCAGCAGAAAGCGGCCGTCGGGCGTGGGAGCGCTGCCATAGCCCAGCCCATCGAGCTTGACCCATTTTGCCACCGCATTCGCCGTCGTATCGATCACCGCCAGACGCGGCGCGGTCTCATCGGCAGTAAACACCCAGCGGTCGTCATTCGAAATCGCAATGCGCTGCACGTTGCCCGAGACGGGAATCACCTTGAGTGTCTTGCGCACTTTCACATCGAGCACGCTCACCGTGCCCGGCCCCACGTTTGCCGTGTAGCCACGCAGCCCGTCGTGCGAGAGCGCAAGCATGTGGCTCTCCGGCTGCCCCGTGGGAATCGCGCCCACGATCTTGAGTGTTCTGGGATCGATGATCGTCACCGTTTGGTCGATCTCCGTGGTCACGTAGAGCAGTCCATCCTTCGGCCCGAAGACGGCGCAGTGCGGGCGCACGCCATGGTCGAACGCGATGTTGCCCACAACCTTGTGCGAGGCCACGTCGACGACGACGATGTTCGCGCCATCGGTTCCCGGCTTGCCCACGCCCGAATTGCCGTAGATGGGCACAAAGGCCAGCCGCCCATCGGGCGAAGCCGCGACTTCGTGCCCGGTGATGCCGTTCTCGGCCACATCGGCAACCACCTTGCCGGCCACGGGATCGACGATGGCAAGACTTCGGTCGCCCTTTTGATCGACCACCAAGCGCGGCCCCTGCGCGCACGCCGCGGCCGCAACCAGCGACACAATTGCCGCCGGCAAAAACCAGAAAATGAGCTTCATGATGGACCTCTACCAACCTCCCCATGACTATAGCGCACGCGCGGCCTTCCCTTGAACCTGCATGCGTTCGCGGCATCGCCTGCCATCCACTATGCTTGCGCTTATGCACCTTCCTGCGCGCGATGCCGAGCTTGTGCAGATTATGGATGTCTCGCTTGCCGAGGCGGCTCGTCGTGCCGGGGCGTTCCTGGCCTGCCGCATCGGCTGCACGCAGTGCTGCCACGGAGCTTTCGCCATCAACGCGCTCGACGCCGCGCGCCTTCGCGCCGGAATGACTGAATTGCGCGCCACAAATCCCGCGCTTGCGGCTGAAATCGAGCGCCGTTCCCGCACTTGGCTTGCGGAATACGGTCCGAATTTTCCCGGCGATCGCGACTCCGGCGTACTCGGCAGTTCTGCCGAAGACCAGGCACGGTTCGAGGATTTCGTCGACGATGCCGCGTGTCCCGCGCTCGACGCCGCAACCGGCCGCTGCGATGTGTACGCGTGGCGGCCTATGACCTGCCGCGTCTTCGGCCCTCCCGTGCGCGCGGCGGGCGAAGACGGCGCCGAAGGCCTGGGTCATTGCGAACTCTGCTTCATCGGCGCCGCGCCCGCGCAGGTCGCCGCCTGCGAAATGCCTCTTCCGCACGATCTCGAAGCAGAATTGCTCAACGAAATCGGCTCACCAGCAGAAACCATCGTCGCCTTTGCGCTGCTGCCTTAAGAGTCCTCCGTCGCGCCGCACGGTAAACTGATCTTTGCGGCCCCCTATGCCAATGCGTCCCTGCTGGGTCGAGATTCGCACTCGCGCTCTCGAAGAGAACATGCGTTTCCTGGCGAGCCTCGCTGCTCCTCATGCCGAACTTCTCGCCATGGTGAAGGCCAATGCTTACGGCCATTCGCTGGCTCTGTGCGCGCCCGCTGCCGTGCGCGGCGGAGCTGGTTGGCTGGGCGTTACCAGCGTGGAAGAAGGCATCGCCGCGAGGGCACTATGTCCGGACACGCGCGTGCTGATCATGTCGGGCATCGCCCGAGGGCAGGCTGCGGCCGCCATTCAGTTTGAGTTGACGCCCATCGCCTGGGAGTTGTGGCAGCTTGACGAGCTGGAATCCGCCGCGCGTGCCGCCGGCGCAGCGCCGGGCTCGTTCCCCGTTCATCTTGAGATCGACACCGGCATGAGCCGCCAGGGCGTTCTTCCCGGCGAAATCTCGAGCATCTTTTCGCGATTCGCGCCGGGCTCGCCGCTGCGCCTTGAAGGCGTGATGACGCATCTCTACGCCGCCGACGAAGCCGACGGCCAAGCAACGCACGAGCAACTCGCGCGACTCGATAATGTCCTCAGCCGCATCTCCGCCGCCGGGCTGTTCGCCGAGTGGCTCAATGTAGGAAACTCGCCCGCGTTGCTGGCCGGCCAGGCGCAACCCATCGGCGAACTCGCCGCGCGCCACGGCATGAAGGCCCTGCTGCGTCCCGGCCTGGCGCTCTTCGGAGTCGTTCCGGAGTTCGACCCCGCGTTTGATGTTGAGGTCGAACCGCCTTCGCTCTCCCGCGCGCGCGCTGCTCTCAAGCCCGTGCTCACGTGGAAGTCCGCGGTGGTGGGCGTTCGCTCCGTGCCTGCCGGCGCCAGTGTCGGCTACAACGGAACCTTCGTCGCCACCGAGCCCATGCGCCTCGCGCTCATTGCCGTGGGCTATGCCGACGGTCTCGTGCGCTCCCTCGGCAACCGATTTCATCTGCTGGTGCGCGGCCAGCGCGCGCCGCTGGTGGGCCGCGTCAGCATGGATCAGTCGGTCGTGGATGTCACGGATATTCCCGGCGTCGTTGCCGGTGATGAGGTTGTGCTGATCGGCAAGCAGGGCGACGAAACCATCTCATCTCACGATCATGCTCGCGCCACGGGCACCATTCCCTGGGAGGTTTTCACACGCATCGGCCCGCGCGTTGCGCGCACGGCCGTTTGAGTAGATTCCGGGCTCGCGTGAAGAGAATTAGCGCGTCACCGATTCCGTCTGTCCCGCAGGCAATCCTGCGCACAAGCCCGCCGCGCATTGCACCGCGTCAATCATGGCATCGGTTCCGATGCACGAGTTCAGCAGCATGTGATAGAGGCCGCGCGAGCACCACTCCTGCTGGTAGAACTTGCGGATGACCGCAGCGCGCCGCCGGTCGAACGCCGCCAAATGCTGCTCTGCCTGATGAGCCCGCTCAGGAAACGCGTGCGCGAACCAATCCTTCTTGGCGCTGGCCGTGGCATACACAAAAACGTGAAAGCATCCCGGTCGCCCGGCCAGGGCGCAGGCCGATCCGCGACCTACCAGCACGCAATTGCCTTGTTGCGCGGCCTCGAGAATTTCCGCCCGGATAAGCTCCAGCATGCGCTCGGAGTCGAAGATCTTCTCATCGCCGCTCGTGGCCGGCGCATACACATTGTCGTGCCAGAACATTTTGCCGTAACGGTAATACCAGGGGTCCAGCCGCTCATCGAACCTGGCCGCGGTCTTTGGATCTACGCCGGCCACGCGCGCCGCGCCGGCCACAAGCTCCGAGTCCAGCAGCCGCCAGCCCAGCCGCTCCGCCAAATCGTGCGCAAACTCCGCTCCGTGCGAGCCGTACTCCCGCTCCACGGTGATTACCCTGACCGGCGCATGCACCATGACCCTGAATGACCCCCTGCGCAGGAGCATACAACGGCTGATGCAGAAAAGAAAACAGGCGCTAGACGAGTTCCAGGCGAACCTGACGCCCCACGGCCAGCGCAGCTTTACGCAATGTACTCAGGGTCACCGCGTCGTGCTCCGGATCGAGCAGCCGGTCAAGAGCCGCCCGGCTGGTACGCATTCGTCGCGCCATCTCAGCTTTGCTCAGCTGCTTCTCTTTCATGGCAACTGCCAATTGCCGCGCAAGCACCCGCTTGAGAGCCGTCGCTGCCACTTCCTCGTAGATGCCTTCCTCGCGAAGCCAGCTATCGAACGACGATCCGATATTGGTCTTCTTCATACGCCCTCCTTCTTGCGCTTCAGCGCCAAAACGATTTCGGATCGAGGGGTTTTCTGTGTCTTTTTGATAAATCCGTGCAGCAAGACAAGATGCTCCTCAGCAATACAAAAAATGACCCGCGCGATGCGGCCTCGCGGCAGGCTGCTGCGAACTTCCCACAACTCCCGACCGAGCGAACGAACCAATGGCAGCCCAATCGGCCATGAAAACTCTACATCTTTGATGTCTTCGCCGATCACCCGCCGATCTTCCGCATCAAGGCTCTTCAGCCACTCGCGCACCGGTTCGTTTCCAGCGTTCGAGCGGTAGAATCGGGCGGGCAGACGTTTGGGCTCGGCCATCTAAGAGGAGTGTATCATTTTTGGTACGCGAGGTCTATGGCTCCGCCTTTTCGCGGAGCCGGCGGAGCAAAGAGACTCTGTTTAGGGGGCAATCGCCCGGAGTGGTTACTGCGTAACCGGCTGTGCCGGCGGCGTCTTCGGGCTCTTCAGGTGGCGCGCGTTCGGGGGGGCCGGAGCCTCCGGCGCCGCGGGCGGGGCTGCCGACCCCTTCTTGATGTGCAGATCGCCGTTGTCCGAGCTCAGCACAATGTGCGTTGCGCCCGATCCGATGCGCCCGCTGACGGTTTTGTCCTCGTCACCGGTTACTACCAGCGCGAAATCCGTCACTACCTCGCCGTTGTGCGTGCGCCCGTTCACCGTGGCATTGGCATTGGGAGGCAGCGTGACCTCGACGTCGCCTTTGCTGTTGTTCGCATCCACGCCGTACGCTCCCGCCAGCTCGATGCGAATGTTGCCGTCGCGGTCCTCTACGTGGCTGTCGCCGTCGACCTGGCTTAGATCCACGTCCTTGGAGTGCGTCGCCACGTGCACCTCTCCCTTGGCTCCGACGATCCGCAGGTCATCGTCGTTCAGGGTCAGCTCGCCGGGCAGTTGCACCGCATCGAGCGTGGTCACTGAGGTGCGCAGGTGCACCGGTCCGGTCACGTTCTCCATCGACACATCGCCCGGGATGTCGCCGTTCTGCGAGATCCCGCCCTTGATATCGGACACGGTAATGTCGTTCACGTTCCCTTCCAGGGTCATGTCGCCCTGAACATCCTGCGCGGCGAAGACGTCGTGCTTCCCGTTGACGAAGTGCGCCACCACCGGTCCCGTGATGGAGCTGAGATGAATGTCGCCCCGGGCGGTGATGTCGATGCCGGAGCCCAATCCGCTTGCCGTCACGCTGTCCCAACCCGCGTTCACCATCACGTGCGCCGTCTTCGGCACGGACACCGAGAGATTTACCCGGCCCCGGCCGTTGCTCTGCGATTGGATGAGCACCGCGTTGCCATTCACCGTCACGTGCGCAGCCTCGGCGTCGAATATCTTCTGCGCGCTCTTGTCCGAGTTGGCATAGGCCACTTCCTGCGCCCGCACTTCCAGATTCTGCTGGTCGCTCGCCGTAATGCTCACGTCGCCGCGGGGAACCCTGATTTCAATCGACGCATTGGCCGGAATTTGCCGGCTATCCACCGGCTGATCGCTGTCGTGTTCCGGCATTCCGAAGTTGCTGAAGAAGCCGTCGTCGCCAAAGTCAATGTGCGACGGGCCCCAGAAATGGTTGTGCCCCGCTGAAATGGCGCCCAGAATCGCGAGAAAGATCAGGATCCCGATGAAGCCGCCGCTGCGCCGCACCGGAGTTTTCCGGCGCATGTCCAGCGCCCACTCGCCCAGCAACGCCAGGCCTGCACCGATCAGCAGCAGGGGCCACCACTTGCCGTACCACTCCCAGAACGTGCCCGCGTCGAGATGGCCACTCATGATCAGCAACGCAATCACGCCAACTGCTACCAAAATGATGGGACCGACCATCGAAGGTACGCGCGGGCCGTAAGTACCTGCGTAGTTCGCTTTCCATGCGTGCCGCTGCGCTCGCCAGGCATCGCGTTGCGCGCGCCATGCCGCCTTTTGTTGCTCGCGATACGTGCGCCAGTTCGTCTGCGGATCGTAAGGCGGCGGTGCGCCGCCACCCGGAGGCATGTTTGGTGGCATATTCGGAGGCATGCTGCTCATGATTGCCCTCCCTCTCTGTCGTTTTCAAAGTCATGCGACGGCACAATCGCCGTGCCCACGTTTGCGGCTGAGTTTTCCGCGCGTCGCTCTGCACCCTGAATCGGGCCAGTCTGATTGATCCCTTGCGATGCGTCGTGCCATGGCGCGCCGGGAAAGATGGGATAGTCATCCGAAGCCAGTGCCGCCCGCTCGGCCAGCATCAGCAGGCCCAGAGTGATCAGCAGCAGGGGCCAAAACAGCCGCCAGAAGTACGGAATCGCGCCCAACTGATGCAGCAGAGCCAGAGTTCCAATCAGCAACAGAATCGCCGGCCCACGCAATCTGCGAATCAAAATGTAGCGGCTCATTCTTGCCCTCCTTGCGAGTTATCCCGCGGTGCAGCCTGCGAGTTACTTTGCGGACCACTTTGCGGACCACTTTGCGAACCGCCCGGAGGCAGGCCTTGCGAATCGTGCAGGCGCCGCATGAACAGCCACACGCCCAGCCCGATCAGCATGAGCGGCCAGCCATACTGAAACCAGTGCCAGGAAAACCAATCGAACTGGCCCAGCAGAAACAGCACGCCGAAGGCAATCAGAATCATGGCGCCGATCGGCTCCCTGCGCCGCCAGTACGCGGGAGGCACAGGAGGAATGGGCGGGATGGGTGGAATCGGCGGCATGTCCGGCCCCTGATATGCGGCCCCCTGATACGGAGGTTGATAGGGAGCCTGATACGGCGCCTGGTACGAAGATTGGCTCGCCGTCTGGTCCGCAGGCGGGTTTACTCCTGCCGGGCCTGTTCCCGCACCCGGTGGAGGCGGCTGTGGCGGGCCTTGGGGCGGACGCATGCCGCCGCCAATCGAATTACTCAACTCGTTCAGACCCAGCGGATCGGGCAAGGGATCTCCGTCGCGCCGCGCCCGCGCCGTGTGGTACGCCTCGAACATCTGGTAGAAGATCCACCCCATCACGAATAGGCCAAACACGCTGTACACGTGGGCCGCGCTCACAAGCACCGCGAAGATTGCCAGGTGCACCAGGCCCTTGATGAACTGGCCGTTGTACATTGCGCCCACTCCGGGAATCGCACCCAGCAGGGCCGCCAGCCCCGGACTCGGTCCGCCCATCGGAGGCGGCACATAGGGCATCTGCGCGCTTTGCCACGACCTCCAGCACGGCTCACAGAAAATCTGGCCGCCCGATCCTTTGCGCACGCATTCCTGACACAGTGCCTTGCCGCAACTCTGGCAATACGCCGTCGCATTCACGCCGCTATGGTTTACGCAATCCATGGTGTGCTCCTTTCCAACGTTCGCACCACGTAGCCGCTGGACTGCCCACTGGTGTGCGTTGCCCGCATTGGAAGCCTGAGTGCCGCCTCCAAATAATCACTGCTGTTTGCCGGTTCCGTTTGCCGCGTGTCCGGCCGTTGCCGAGGGCCCGCGCGCATCCCTCCATCGTGGTTTCCGGAGTTCTTTTCAGGATTCCGCCGGGTTTCGCCCGGCGTCACGGGTTGGGTTTGCTGTTGCTGCTCGCCGCCGCTGCCTTTGCCCTCATCCTGGCCGCGCAGCTCGCGCATGCGCGCTTCCACTTCGTACACAAAGCGCAGATGGTCGTAATAGCGCACGATCGGCACCGAAGCCATAGTCAGTTGCCGCTCCATGTACGACCTCACCGCACGCGGCCTGAGATCGGCCAGCCGCAGGTTCGATAGCCGCACGCCCGCCAAATTCAGCGTCAACGCAATCGAAAAGAACGCCATCGCCGCCGTCATCAGCAGCCGTGGCTGCAGGCTCGAGCGCGCTGAATTCCGCATTCGGGCCATGAATCCCGACTGCTGCCACACCGGCGGAACAAACGCCGGAACCGCACCAGCCGCTGCCGGCACAGGCAGGCTGTTCCCCGCGTGCCCCGGTCCGGTGGTGGCCAGAATCTTTTCGAGTAGCCACTCTGGCGGCTCCGGCTCCGGAGACAAAAACTCCAGCCACTCACGGCCCTTGCGCGCCGATTCATACAGCGCTGCGCATGCCGGGCAGCCGGCCTTGTGCGCGAGAAACCGCGTCTCTTCCTCGGGCTTCAGCAGCCCGTCCAGTGCATCGGTCAGAAGCGTCTCCCACTCGCCGCATTCTGGTGTGCCCGGAATATGTGTGCCCTCTGCCATGGCTACATCACCTCCTTCTTGCTACGTTCCAGGAGCCGCGCCAGTTCCGCCCGCCCCCGGCTGATGCGCGATTTCACGGTTCCTTCCGGAATCGCTAAAACCTGCGCAATCTCTTTATAATCAAGGTCTTGCAAATCTCTTAAGATCACTGCCTCGCGCAGCTCCACGCTTACTTTCATCAATGCCCGCTGCACCATTTTTTTGAGTTCCTGCTGCGCCGCCGACTCGTGCGGAGAAGGCCCGGCGTCGGCCAGCCGGTCAGAGACGCTTAGATGCGGCCGCAACTCTTCCGTTTGGTCCCACCCCTCGTCCAGGGAGCCCGTGGCGCGCTGGTTCCGCGTCCGCCTGTAGTTGTCCACCAGCAGATTCCGCGTCATGGTGGTAATCCACACCGGCAGACTGCCGCGTGTAACGTCAAAACTGCCCAGATTCGAGTAAATCTTCAGGAAAACGTCCTGCGTCAGGTCTTCGGCATCCGTGGCGTTGCCGGTAAAGCGGTAGCAGAGCCCATACACACGCTTCTGGTGCGCGCGGACCATTTCGGCCCATGCGCTGGAGTCGCCGTTCATGCAGCGGCGGACAATGTGCGTCCAGTCCTGCTCCAGAGCTCTCACCTCCGTGCGCCCAGCGTGGCTCTCCAATGTCGCCGGGTTTGCCCGCGTCGCCTCCAACGTGGCCGTACCCATCGAAATCGTAGCGCACCGGGATCCATCTCGCCGCGCTGCGGTCGCCGTTGCGGCCTGCGCTTTGGCATGGCCAAAGGCCCGCTCCATTGTCGGCGCCGCTATGCCCCAGCTTAATGTACCCACGTACTGCATGGTGATGAGATACGCAGATTGGGCCGCTTCGGTTCCGTCGTGAGATCTCCTCCGCTTCGATTCCCGACATCGTGCTCTTCGGATTCTTGCGTTCTCGTCCCCTTTGAACCTTGTTCTGCTGGATCCGTACGACCATTCCGCGCCGCTCGGATGGCTTACTCGTGGCCTTTACGGAACCATCTCCTCTTCATCTTCGTAGTTTCTTGCATATGCAAAACACCTTCACCGGGGCTTGGCTCGAGTCCCAGACTGCGCGCACCAGTGCCGCATGGCACGCCTGCGCCCACCGGCCTCTGCCGCCCGGCCCGGCCTACACCCAGGAAGCGCAGAGCGCGAGCGAGCGTGTCTACGATGACTGTCTCCGCTCCGTGGAAAAGGGCCTCCGCAGCCGTCCTCGCACAGCGACAGAGCGCGCTGCCTTCCGGGACCACCTCGTTGCTGTATTCGCCCGTTTCGCTGCCTCGGCGCTCGGTCTTGAATCGCCTGCCATCGATCTCATCGCTCAAGGCTTCCTGCCTGCCGGCGTCGAATTCGCTCGCCGCGCGCGCCATTTCGACGCTGTCCTCACCATGCCTGAGATCGTACAGGCTTGCCGGAACGCCTGGACCGCCTACGGCTTCCAGTCCCTCCTCAACGAGTCCGCTCATATCACGCCGTCAATCGTTGGCTATAGCCTCCTTTATCCCTATACCGACAACTATCTCGACCGTCGCGATGCGTCCCCCGCCGCCAAGCGCCTTTTTTGTGCGCGATTCCGCCGGCGCCTGCGCGGCGAGCATCTTCCCGTTCGCGATGCACACGAAGCATCCATCTGGGCTCTGGTTGGGATGATCGAAAGCCAATATCCTCGCGCAAATTACCCGCAGGTCTTCGCATCGTTGCTTGCCATCCATCAGGCGCAGGAAGAGAGCGTTGCCCAACTCTCCGCCGCACAGTCCTTGAGCTGCGACGAGATCCTCCGCATCAGTTGCGCAAAGGGCGGCACATCCGTCCTCGCTGACGCCTGCCTCGTCCGCGGCTGGCTCGCCGAAGACGAAAGCCAGATCGCTTTCGATTGGGGAGTGCTGCTCCAGCTCGGTGATGACCTCCAGGACATCCGCGAGGATCTTCGCCGCGGATCGGCCACGCTGTTCACGCGCGCCGCGGCCGCGGGCACCCCGCTCGACCTCCTCGTCCTTCAGTTGCTCAATTTCAGCGATACGGTGGGCGCAGGGCTTGAATGCCTCCCAACCGGCTCGGCAACGCTCAAGAACCTGCTCCGCATGAGCTGGCGCTCGCTGATCATCGCCGCTCTAGCCAATGCCCCGGAGTTTTTCTCTCCGACGTTTCTCCACGAGCTCGAACGCTCGTCGCCGTTCCGCTTCGCCTTCCTCCGGGCGCGCCACAAGAAGTTGGCGAGCCGGCGCGGCCTTTTCGCCGCCGTCTTCAACGCCCTGATCGAGGAGACCGGCGAACAGGAATTCGCACCCAATACAAGCGCTCAATGCTGGGAATCTACAGCAGGATATTCGCCGGAGAACGCTGCTCGAACGCAGTTGGCGTAGCCTGCCGGGTAGTATTCCCAACGAGCAATTCGCCCATACGAAAGACCCGGTCGATTCCGTTCCCCGCAATTTTCACGCTGGCCCACGCAGCGCCATTGTGCCAACTCGCCGCCTCCGCCTCTCGACGGTGAAAAATTCTCCCGCCCCGCAATAAATTCGCTGCATTTTTCGGTATCCGCCTTACACTGGGCAGCAGCGGAGGTTGCCACGTGGAAGATTGGAAGTTCGCCCAGCAGGAAGCCTCGGAGGCTCTCGCCAAGCTGCATTTTTTCTCCATCAAGAAGAAGCATGCGCACGGCGAGGTGGAAACGCGCATCACGGTCAAGGAGTTTGCCACAGCCAAAACTACCGATATGAAGTTCTTTGCAGTAGCTGATATTGAGTTGAACCAGAAGAGCATGAAATTCCAGCCCTGCGGATGGGCCGAAACCCTGTTGGGCGCTCTGACGGAGTGCCTCAGGAATCTGCGCAAGTTTGAATATGAGTGCCCGGAGCTGCCCGTGGAGACTTCCGCCGACGGAGCACAGTTGTAGCAGCGGACCCACCCAACTTGTAGCGCCGGTCTCCAGACCGGCTGTAGTGCGGGTCTCCTGACCCGTACATGACGGCCAGCGCAACACCGATCCGTCCGAAAGCTGGAAACCGATCTACCAGCAATTCAGGTATGCTGAAGGACCAAGGAGCATTCCCCATGCGCAAGACCCTGCTGGTCCTCAG
>JARLFZ010000050.1 GCA_031296305.1 Occallatibacter sp.
CCTCAGATTAAGATTCCGCCCAAGTGGCAGGGCGCTCCCTACCACCTTTCATTTGGCGCAACGCCGGCCAAGCCCAACCCCGCGGGACTCACCATTCCGCCCATTAAGTGGGTGGCCGATCCTGAATCTTTGCAGACCAGAGCTGACCTGGTCGTCGAATTCGATTCCTCGACGGCAAAGGGCCAAGGGGGCCAAGGGCCAGTGACGAACCAGATGGCGATGGGAGCGGTTGACATCTCCGGTGCAGAGGGCCAGTTGCCCACCGAGTACGTAGACAAGGCTAGCGCCGATCTGGCGAAGATGCTCGGCGCCTATTGCATGAAGGGGAAGATCAAAATCTCGGTTGCCCTCACTCGCTCGTCCATTCCCATGAACCCGACCGACGAGCAGATCAACGCCAAACGCCTGTCGGACTGGACGCCGATCGAGCTCGACTTCAAGAACCCGCACCCGAAGTGCTGAGGCAAGTGGTCAGCGGTCGGTAACCAGCGGCCGATGATGAGTGGCTAGCGATCGTTAGCCGGCGCGCTCAGATGAACGGAGGCGGTGGGACAATGAGACTTGAGCTTTTGCTCGAGCATCGGCAGGTCGGTAAGAGGGCCATCGGGGATGAGAACCCGCTGGGTGATCTGGGTTGACGACGATCCGTTGAACGATTCGAAAATCAACGTCAGGCGCGGGGGCGGATCGATGGCGGCGGTCGCCTTCAGCAGGTACCTGCCAGAGAGGATCCAGGGTGTGTACTTTCCATTGCAGAACAAGCCTTCCTCGCCAAACCATGTCTCTGGCTGGGCCGCGAGCAGGCGGCGATAACGGCGGTCAAAGTTGGTGCGCTTGAACCAGTAGGCCACGAGCGCGAGAAGGATGATAAAACCCGACAAACCGCTCACGATCATCAGGTTTTCCTTGAGGCTTGCGCCGGTAAACAGAGCGCCTAACGCAAACAGTCCGACGCAAAACAAAACAAAAAGCGACGCGCCCTTCCAACTCCAGGGACCTTCCTGCGCTCTTTCCCACGCGCGTTGACTTTCAGCCCATTGTGCCCATTGCTGCTGTGTATATTGCCAGTGCGCCCATGGATTGGCGATGACCGACGACATGCCGCGGTCATTGCGGCGCGCCATCATATAACCGATGGAAAGCATGGGGCCGGAAAATAACAGCAGAAAACCACCCAGCCCCTCAGGCAGCCATTTCCAGTCTGATGGAAGCACGAGGCATGCGGCGGTGTTGATGAGCAAAAAAACGACGAGGCGCCAAATCCAGCGGTAGATCTTGTGTCGATTGAAGCTGACCAGCCTGGCCGATGGAGGCAGTTGGGCGACATGCTTGTCGGTGATGTGGACGATGAAGATGCTGGATGCGCAGGCCAGGGCCAGCGACGCCACGATGGCTGCGATGGCTTCCGCCATCGGCGACCGGGTCAGGCCGGAATTTACGATGGCATACGTTGTAGCCGCGACGATCGCGACGATCAGCAGAAATGCGCCGATCAGTTTGAACGTGATTGAGAGGGAATAAAGCGGACTTCTGCGCCAGGCGGCGAATGCGCCGGCGATCGAGAGAAAGCAGAAAATCAGCAGAGCAATTTGCATGGTGTGCTCGGACTGGAATGCGCTGCGATCAGGCTGCGAGGATCAGGCTTCCTGGATTGGGAGTCCGGTGCGCTCGGCGATCAGGCGCGCGACCTTCTTGGGGCGGAAGAACGTGTACGACGAGAATATCGCTTGGCTGCCGTCGGTTCCTATCACCCAGTATTGTTGCGCGTTGCCCACGCGCTTGTGCCGGATGGCTGCGATCTGATCCCAGGCAAGAAATAGATCGAAGGGCTGCTTCTTTGTGCCCAGATTGAACATCGCACCCCTTATATCCATCGTGACCCTGTAATTCGCCATGGCGCGGGACAGTATCCACAGCCGCGGGCAGCTATATCCGAAAGCCAATGCACCGGCGCCCCACCAGAAGGCGTTATACAGATTGCCGCCGCTGGCGCCGCCGCCCGTAGTAAAAATGGAAAACACCATGAGCACCATGCAGACCGCAAAAAAAGCGAAGAGGATGCTGCAGATCATGGTGACTCCAATGAGGAACCGACTATTGACCAACACCACCGGTGTGGCGCGATACATTGCGATCTGGGAAGTGATGCCTGCACCCGGCCCGGGAGCCGGGAATCCTGGTGTGCTCATGAACAGCCTCCTTCTCGATTCGTTTTTGCCACCTGGGGGTGATGGTTGAAAGCTAACTTTTTTCGGGCCGAACGCGCTTGGCCAACGCCCATTTGAGCTCGTCGATGCCTTCGCCGGTGACGGCGGAGACGGCGTGGAATTCGAGCTTGCGGCGCTTGGCGTAGGCGGCGAGTTTTTTGAGCTTGGCGGGATTCACGGCGTCCATTTTTGTGGCGACAACGATTGTGGGTTTCTCTGCCAAGGGATGCTCGTCTTCACGTCCCGGTGCGGTGAAACTGGCAAGCTCGTTCGCGATGACGCGGAAATCTTCGACGGGATCGGGGCGTCCTGACGCGTCGGAGACGTCGACCAGATGGGCCAGGACGCGGGTGCGCTCGATGTGGCGCAGGAACTGGACGCCGAGGCCCGCGCCGAGATGCGCGCCTTCAATGAGTCCGGGCATGTCCGCGATGACAAAGGACTGCTGGTCCGGTTCCTCGCCGACCGTGACCACGCCGAGATTGGGCTCGAGGGTGGTGAAGGGGTAGTCGGCGATTTTGGGGCGCGCGGCGGAGATGCGAGAGATGAGGGTGGACTTGCCGGCGTTGGGATAGCCGACGAGGCCGACGTCGGCGAGCAGCTTGAGTTCGAGACGATAGCTGCGCTCTTCGCCGGCGCGGCCCAGCTCGTGCTCGCGCGGAGCCTGATGGGTGCTGGTGGCGAAGTGCTGGTTGCCGCGGCCGCCCCGGCCGCCCTTGGCGACGACGATTTGCTCGTCGGGCTCGCGGAAGTCGTGGACGAGCTCGCCGGTTTCGGCGTCGAAGAGCGAGGTGCCGACGGGAACCTGGAGGGTGATATCGCGGCCGTCGAGGCCGGTGCAGTTGGAGCCCAGGCCGTGCTCGCCGCGCTGGGCCTTGTGCTCGGGGTTGTAGCGAAAATGGATGAGCGTGTTGTGGCGCTGGCTCGACTTCATGAGGACGTCGCCGCCGCGGCCGCCGTCGCCGCCCGAGGGGCCGCCGCGAGGCACGAACTTCTCACGGCGGAAGGCCATGCAGCCGTTGCCGCCGTCGCCGGCTTTGACGCGAATTTTGGCTTCGTCAATGAACATGGGAAAGCAGGGACCGAGGGAACAAGGGACCAAGGGAACAAGAAAACAACGGCCATCGGCTGTGGTCGAAGACCGAGGACAAGAATCTCAGGTGCCGGTCTTTAGTGTATCGGACGGAAGGGGTTAGGGCGGGCGGGACCGGGAGACGGAGGGGCGCGAATGGAGGGAAACATCGATTCGGTCGTTCAAAACGGCACCGGTTCCAAGCCTCTTAGGCCAAATGCGGAAACGGATGGAGCACGGATGAAGTTTTTTGTTGCCGGACCAAAAAAATTGTGATGCAGGGTACTTTGCAGCCGCGGCTAGTAGGGATAGAATCACTGCCTACTTCTTTTAGACCACCGGGGGCGGCGAAAAGGTTTGAATTCGCGCGTCCTGAGAGCGGTTCCGCAGTTCTTGTAGCTGTTTCTAGTCTCGGTGCGGGGTGGATTTTTCTTAAGGAAAAATCCACTTGGCTGCCGTGGCTTCGGGACACGGTAACTGCGAAACCGCTTTAGCTGGACCCGCCGCAAGAGCGGGCCGGTGGAGCGATTGCTGCTTTCTTCCCTGCTTTCCTCTCAAGATCTGCCACGGCAGGGTTGGCAATGGCCGAGGCAACGCGGAACTGGAAAACGTGGTTGGTGGCTGGGGCGCTATCGCTTGGCGCCTGCGCGGGTGTGTGCGCGCAGACCGCGCTGGTGGACACCGCTCCCTTGAAAGGCATTCAGATACAAGCACCGCTGTCTGGCTCGCTTGCCGGGCGGCTCACCGATCTGCATTCGGCTCCGCTGGCTGGGGTTTCAGTGGTGTTGCACAACCAGGCCACGGGTGCCGAGGTGCGCTTGGTAACGGCTAAGAACGGCAGCTTCCGGATTGCCGAGATCGAGGCGGGTGAGTACACGCTGGAAGCCGATGAGCCGCAGTTGGGCCACGGACGGCTTGAGGGAATTCTAGTGACCGGGGGCGCGGAGGCGCGGCTGCAAGCGGCCATGGACTTTGAGGCTGCTGCGCCGGAGTTCCGGCCCGCGGGATTGGTTGAAGCGGCTGCGACGCCGAGCGAGTTTGCTCCGCCGCCGCGCATGGCAGTGGCGAAGCCATTGACGGCGTATGCGACGCCGGGGGCAGCCAAGCCGGCAGAGGCGGGAGCGACTGCGCCGAGTTCGACAGTGGCGCCTGCTGCGGTGCGCTTCGTGGTCGCGGCGACTGAGTTGACGCAAAGCGCGCCTGTTTCGCCTGCACTTCAGCAGCGCGTACTTGAGAAGCGAGTGTCGGATTCGCGCGTGCCGGGGCCAGCTCCTACTTTGCTGTTGGCCACGGTTTCGCGTGGGGCGCTCAGCACGACGAGCCCGGAGATGGTTGCGTTGGTTGGCACGGAGCCAATGCGGAGGTTGAGGCTCGTACCGCGTGAGGCAGCGGCGGTTCATTTGCCGAGCGAACTGACGGCACCGCAGGCTCGAGCACTGCTGCCTGTCACGCCGAAGCCAGAAGCACCGCAGCCCGTCATACTGCAACCGGCGGCGGGCCGTGCTGAAGGTTTGACTGCGCCGGCCAATCTGCCTTTGCCACAACTGAGGGCCGTGCTCGAGACACAATCGACTCCCTTCGCGCCTACGCTGGCGGTCATGCTGCCGCGCACGCTGCCGCTTACGCACAGCGTGGCGCCAGCCCTGCTGCCCTTGAGCATGGCGGTTGCGAGCGGCATCAAGGCGGCCCTGCTGCTTGGGCAAACGGCTTTTACGCCGGTTGCAGCGGCCGCGCAAAGGGACGACCCGACCACGGCGGTTGTGGCCACTACGGTGACGGCGACGCAACTCGAATCGCTGCCCTCGGGTGGACGGCGCTGGCAGGAGTTTTTGCTGGATACGCCGGCCGTGAGCACCGGCGCCGACGGGACGCAGGCGTCGTACCGCGGTTCGCAGGAATCGGCGGAGATCACGATCGACGGCGCGAGCACAACGCTGAAGTTTGGCACGGCCGCGGGCTCTGGCTCGGGGTCGGCGGCTCTCGATCCGGCCGGCCAGGGCGCAAATCAGCCGAGCGCAATGCGCCAAGCGTGGACGGGTAGGCTCGGGCTGGGCGTGAGCGAGTCCGCAATCCGCGAGGTGACGGCAGTCTCAGGAAATGTGGAGGCTGAGGGCATGCGTTCTGCCGGCGGGCGCACCAGCATCAACACCGAGCGCGGCGGCGATACGCTGCACGGCCAAGGATTCTACTTCGATCGGCAGAATACCTGGGGGGCGCGGAACCCATTCACGCAATGGGTGCAGAACACCGGCACGACGGCAACGCCAAATTTCGCCGCGGCGCCGTACACACCACCGGATCACGAAGCAGCCTGGGGGCTGGGCATGGGCAGCCGCATTCGCCGCAACAAACTTTTCTGGTTTGGCGCTATTGACTGCAACCGGCGCAACGATCCGGGCGTAGCCATGGTGAAGAATCCCAGCGAGTTTTTCAATCTGCCTGAACCCACCAGCGCGGCCGTGACGCTGCTGAGCGCGCAACTGGGCGAGAGCGCGAATCAGGCTTACAACGATTACCTGGGCGTGAGTGGGAATGGGGCAACGTCGGCAGGGGGGTCGGCGGGGGGAGCGGCAGGCCTGGAGCAGTTGGCGGGGCTGCTGGGCCCCGGGGCGCGCACGGCCTCGCAGTGGGTGGGATTCGCGCGCATTGATTGGCAGGCGGCCGAGCACCACCATTTTTCGCTGGAGGGGATTGGCGCCGACCGGAATGCGGCGGGCGGCGGATTGACGCGCGTAACCGAAAACTATGGCAGCCACAGCTTCGGCTCCAGCCACGCCAGCCAGCAATGGCTGCTGGCGCGGTGGGAAGCGTATCTGACGCCGAACCTGCTGGCGGTGACGCAGGGTTCGGCGGGGCGAACGATTCTGAGCGCGCGGCCGGATACGCCTTCCGCATTCGAGAAGACGCTGCTCAATGGGAATTTTTGGGGCCAGTTGCCACAGATCACCGTGGATTCGCGCTATGGATTCACGTTAGGCAATCCGTCGCGTTTCGGGCAGGGCAGTTATCCCGACGAAAAGCTTTACCACGCCCAGGAGATGGTGGATTGGGTACACAACAAAGTGCTCATCAGGGCGGGGTTCGAGCTCGATCACAACAGTGACGCGACCAGCCTGCTGCGCAATCAGACGGGAACGTATTCCTACTCCACCGTGGCCAGCTTCATCTCCGACGCACTGGCTTTTGAGAGGTTCGGTTTCGCGGGTGCGCTCGATCCGCGGAATCCGCACAACTGCGGCACGTCGAATACAAAATTCGGCAGCCAGCCCTGCTACTCCCATTACTCGCAGACCGTGGGCCCTACGAACTGGCACCTGAGCACGAATGATTGGGCCGGCTACGCAACCGCACAGTGGCAGGCGGGCAAGTTTGCCGTCTTCTCAGGCGGTTTGCGCTGGGAGCTTGAGCAAATGCCTCCGCCCATTACCGCGCTCGCGAACAGTGAGATTCCGCTGACTGAAAAACTCCCGAGCCTGGGCAACAACTGGGGTCCGCGCGTGAGTGTTGCCCTTGGCGGCGGAAAACGCTGGCCGGTGCTGCGGCTGGGCTACGGCATGTACTACGGGCGCACGGAAAACGCTACCCTTGAAACCGCGCTGACGCAAACCGGCTCGCTCAAGGGTGACTTGAGCTTTTTCATGCGGCCCCAGGACGATTGCCAGCACTGCTCCGGTGGCGCGCCGCCATTCCCCTACGTATTTGCGGGTCAGCCTGCGAGCGTGGTCAAGCCGGGAGCGGTGGAATTCGCGCCGACCTTCCGCAATCCTGAAGTGCACCAAGCCTTGGCCGCCATCGAACAGCCGCTGCCGCTTGGCATAAAGTTGACCGCAGGCGCCATGCTCAGCCTTGGACGCCGGCTGCCCGTTTCCGTCGACACGAATTTCAGTTCCGCGGTGAATCCTGGCACCATTACCTACAACGTAAAGGACCTGACCGGGACCGGGCCGATCAAGTCCACGCAAATCACGGTGCCGTTTTACGCGACTTGGCCTTCGCCCACATCACCCACCGGCACGGCGGGACGGCTGAACGCGAATTACCAGCAAATCTCCGAAATCATGAGCCGCTCGAACTCGACGTATGAAGCGCTGATGGTGCGAATCTCCCGCGAAAGCCGGCGCGGCCTGAGCCTGCACGCTCACTACACCTACGCGCACGCCATGGACTGGAATCCTAACAACACCACGCTGGTGGCGGGAAGCGATGTACTCGATCCCGCGAATTTCAGCGCGGAGTACGGCACGAGCAATCTCGATGTGCGCCACACGGCGGCTGCCATGGTGATTTTTGATACGCCGTGGAGGCTCCGCGGGATGGCCGGCCGCTTCGGCAACGGCTGGATGATGTCGGGGATCGGACAATTCCGCAGCGGATTACCGTATACGATGCGCACTTCCGGATCGCTGCCTGAAGAGTTCACCAACACGGGCGCGACTATTGTGGGCCTGGGGCCGGGCATGAATGGCTCCGGCGGCGACAACCGCGTGTACGGCCTCGGCAACGACAACATTGCCTACAATATCGGCCGCAACACCTTCCGCTATCCCAACGTGTGGAAGGCCGACATGCGCCTGGGCAAGAAATTTGACCTGGGCGAGACGCGGCAATTGGAAGTGCTGGTGGAGAGTTTCAACCTCTTCAACCACCAGAATGTGACGGAGCTGGAAACCACAGGGTATTCGATTGAGTCGGGAGGCGCGTCCGGCAGCCTGCCGACGCTGTGCTACCTCACCATCAATACCAACGGCTACGCGGGCTGCGGAACCACGGCGAACTCGGGCACGGGAACACCGATTGCGGCTTTCGGCCAGTCGCTGAATGTGAATGCGACGAATTATTACCGCGAGCGGCAGATCCAGATTGGGGTGAGGATGCGGTTTTAGAGCCCTGGCCGCGCGAGTTCGTCATGGTTCGAGTATCGGCGCGGGCGTGGACGCCCACACGACAGCCGGTCTGGAGACCGGCGCTACACATTCGACGAATGACTGGGACTGGTCTCGCGTCCTACAATCTTTCGGGACTCAAGTTTCGATCTTTCGGGAGACTCCTATGCATAGCTGCAACCTGCGCGCGCGTCAGCCTCGCGCCTATTGCTGTATCGTCCTGGCTCTTGCCGCGCTGTTTGTTCTGCTCACTTGTTCTGCTGCGGCGAACGCGCAGGAAAAGAAAGCGCCGGTTGCAACCCCCGGCGATACGCTGACCACGCCGGGGTTGCTGGCGCAGAATCTTTCGCCCAAGCTCGACAAGCGCGACCTGGCCAAGGCGATGAAGCTGGTGGCCGACTGGCAACTGAGCCGCATGCCGGCCGAGGCGCAGGTGGATTGGACGTGGGCCGCGCTCTACGCCGGATTTATGGGAGTGCCAGAAAAGGTGGCCGGCGACAAATACCGGAAGGCGATGGTCGGAATTGCCAACGAGCTGAAGTGGCAGCCAGGCCCGCGCGTGATGCACGCGGACGATCAGGCGGTGGGCCAGATGTATATGGAACAGTACTTCGTGCACAAAGATCCAAAGATGATGGATGCGATGCGCGCGCGGCTCGATACGGAGATGGCCACGCCCGATCCGACCGATCCCAAGCGCCCGCTGTGGTGGTGGTGCGATGCGCTCTTTATGGCGCCCCCGGTATATGCCGATATGGCGGCCGCGACCGGCGACAAAAAATACCTCGCGTTCATGGATCACGAGTGGGACACGACGACGGCGCTGCTCTACGACCACGAGAAGCATCTGTATTTCCGCGATGCAACTTTCCTCGATAAGCATGAGAAGAATGGCGAACCGCTTTTCTGGTCGCGCGGCAATGGCTGGGTGATGGGCGGCATTGTGCGCGTACTGCAAAAGCTGCCCGCGGATTCTCCGCTGCGGCCAAAGTACGTGGCGCTGCTGAAGGAGATGGCGGCGGAGATGCTTTTGATCCAGGGGAAAGATGGGTTGTGGCGGCCGGGACTGCTTGATGCCGATGCCTATCCACTGCCGGAGATTTCAGGCAGCGCGTTTGTGACCTATGCGCTCGCGTACGGCGTGAATGAGGGAATTCTGGACCGCGGCACGTATTGGCCGGCCGTCGAAAAGGCGTGGGCGGGAATGCTGACGCATGTGTACGCCGATGGGCGGCTGGGCTCGATTCAACCGGTGGGTGCAGCGCCGGGTGCTTACACCGAAACTTCGAGCTACGTGTACGGTGTGGGCGCGTATTTGCTGGCCGGGTCGGAGATTTATCGGACGGCGAAGTAATTTTCTGAATGCGGATCGTTGAGTGTAGAGGTTTCCCCGGTCTCAAAATCGAGACCGGGGGCACCATGCTGAGGACCGAGGATGAAATTCGATTACGGGGACGCAGTCCTGTACAAGCCTTCTAGTACATTGGGAACCACAACGCCAGCCGCAGTTGTTGGAATCACCCCGATAGAAACTAACGAGCAGGTCGAGCATTTTGGATACCCGCTGGGAACTGTCTTGTACCTAATTGAATTCGGCGACGGAGGTGACCAGTTGGTTTCGGAGAGCGATCTTATCCCAATGTAGCCCAATGCCGGTCCCTTTCCGGCGACAAAAAACGCGACGCGCTCATGCGAGTTACTTTGCCGACACCACCGGCGACGCGCCGTTCAGAAACGCAGGGTCCATCTGGACGATGTCGGCGCGATAGCTCACCGTGTTTGCTGTCGGAAAGGTTGCGGGAACTTTTTGCGTGACGCGGCCTGTGGCTGCCCACTCCGTGCCGCGCTGGAATGTGGCGATGAAGCCGACGCAACTGAGCGCAAAGACGTCGTGGCCGAGCGTGGTGTGGAAGATTCTCCCTTTGCCGTAGTGGAGAATCATCAACATGGGCTCGTCGTGGCCGGTGCCTTTGTTGTTGGGGTCGGAGTGCGCGGTGGCGAGTACCGTCATGTTCTTGCCCGGTCCGCGCAACGTGCCGTAGAGCTCGTCGTTAACGTGCATCCATATTGGAGGCAAGCCTTTCAGAATCGGATGCTCCGGCTCTCGCGCCGTGACCTGAAACGGCAGCCGCGCTCCATGATGGCCGGCCGGTCCCGGCGAGGGATCAGACACCAGCTTGCCGTTCTGGAAATACCAGTACGGTCCGGCTTGCTCATTGCGGTCTCGCCAGCCGCCGATGCCGGTCATTTCGTTATAAGCGGGCCAGTCGGGAAAGGCATTGTCGGCGGCGTGCACAATCACGAGGCCTCCGCCACCTGCGACATACTGCTCGAATTGCGCGCGGAGTTCCGCGGGCCAGGTGGGGCCGTCGTAATTCATCACGATGACGCGATAGCGGCTGAGCTCCGGCTTGAAGTTGCTGAAGTCGCCGTCCGACGGCGGCGCGGTGAGGACCGTAACCTCGAAGAGCCCGGTTTCTTCGAGCTCTTTTTTGAGCACCGGCGTTGTCAGCCGCCAGTTGTGGTAAGCGCCGGCGCTTTGCCCGTCAATAATGGCTACGCGGATCGGGGCCGCAGCAGGAATGGATTGCCCCGCCGCGCGAAAGATCGGAGCGCAGCAGAGACCGACCGCCAGGAAAATCCAGCCAATGGATTTCATCATTCAACCTCATTCACCGATAAAAGGACCTGAATGAGAAGAATACCGCTATCGCGGGCGGGGGGAGCGGGCTGCTGACCAATTGGCCGGGAAATGCTCTGAAATGCCTTGTTCGTTGAGGGCTGCTGACTTTGGTGTTGGCCCCATCCGGGGGATTCCCGAATCGGCCGCGAATGCTAGTCTGAGTGGTGCGCAGCACCGTGGACGTATAGGCTTCCGACTAGGATGAAAGTCATCGGGATCAGCGGGCTGGAAAACGCGGTGCCCTTCAAGAAGGCGCACTGGGCGGGCCTGGACGAGCGCGAATACCGTATCGTTCAGGGCATGGACGCCGCCGCCGCACTCGTGATCGACGGCAAACTGGTTGCCGCGGCCGAGCAGGAGCGCTTCAGCGGCAAAAAACATACGGGCGAATTTCCCATCGATGCCATTCACTTCTGCCTAGACCAGGCCGGCATCTCGATCGACGAAATTGACGAGATTGCGCATGGGTTCGACTACGCTCCTTACCGCGAGCTTTATGCCGGCGACGAAATCTCGTCAAAGCTTTACGAGAAAGTTCTCTCTCGCGAGGCGCTGCTCAACCAGGTTCGCCGCGACCTGCCGGGATTTCTGCTCGAGAAGGTTCACCAGGTAGGGCATCATCTGGCACACGCTGCCAGTGCCGCGTACACCTCCGGCTGGGACGAGTGCCTCATCGTCGTCAATGATGCCATGGGCGAAATGGAGAGCCTGAGCGTTTACGACTTTCACGACGGCGAATTTGAAAAGCTCCGCACCTTCGGCGCCAACGATTCCATCGGCATTCTCTACTCGCTGGTCACGCTGCATCTCGGTTTCGATTTCAATTCCGACGAATACAAAGTAATGGGGCTAGCGCCGTACGGAGATCCCGCGCGCTACCGCAACTTTTTTGCGGAGGCGGTGGAGCTTTGCCGCGACGGTTCCATCCGCATTCCCATGCTGAAGCTGAACCGAACCCGCGAAGAGCGCGAGAATTACACCGCGACGCGCGCGTATCTCGACCAGCACCTGATCGCGCGCCGCGCTCCGGACCAGTCGGTGAATGGAAATTATGAAGACGTGGCAGCGGCGCTGCAGGAGTGCCTGGAGCGCGTGGTGATGCATGTGTGCGAACACTTTGGCGAAGAGACAGGGCTGCGGCGGTTGGCGCTGGCCGGCGGCGTGGCGCTGAACTGCACGGCCAATGGCAAGCTTATGCGCTCGCATCTCTTCGACGAGGTGTACATCCAGCCCGTGGCCGGCGACGACGGCGTAGCGCTGGGCGCGGCGCTCTATCGCACGGCACTGGCTGACAAACTTCCCAACCAGCGATTTCCCGTCCCGCTCTTCGGTCCGCAGTATAACGACGCCGAAGTGGAGGGGGCGTTGCAGCGCTTCAACGGCAGAATTCAGTGGCAGCGCTACGCGACTGTGGATGAAACGTGCGCCGCGGCGGCTAAGCTCATCGCCGACGGGCGCGTGATTGCGTGGTCGCGCGGCCGCATGGAATACGGCCCGCGCGCGCTCGGCAACCGCAGCATTCTGGCCGATCCGGGTCACCCTGAGATGCGCGACCGCATTAACGCAATGGTAAAGAAGCGCGAGGCCTTCCGGCCCTTTGCGCCAGCCTGTTCGGCAGAGGATGCGCACCGCTGGTTTGAAGTCGCCCCGGGCGCGGAGTTTCCCTACATGATCAGCATCGTCAATGTCCGTCCCGAGCTACGCGACAAGCTGCCCGCGATTACGCACGTGAATGGATCCGCGCGCTTGCAAACCGTGAGCGCAAAAGACAATCCCGATTTTCACGCGCTGCTTGTGGCGGTGGGCGAAACTACGGGCCGCCAGATGGTGCTGAATACCAGCTTCAATGTGAAAGGGCAGCCCATCGTCAACACTCCTGAGGAAGCCATTGCGACCTTCCTCGGCACCGGCATCGAGCATCTGTTCCTGGAGAACTTCCATGTTACCCGCGCAGCTGCTTGAGTGGAATCGAACCGAGGCCGATTATCCCCGCTCCAGCACCATTGCGGAACTTTTTGCCGCGCAGGCCGCGCGTACGCCCGATGTGGCCGCGGTGATTGCGCAAGGCCGCACGCTCACATATCGCGAGCTCGATGAAAGCTCGAATCGGTTGGCGCGCCGGTTGCAGTCGCTCGGCGTCAAGCCCGAAACGCTGGTGGGTGTGGCAATGGGCCGTTCTGAAACTCTTGTCGTCAGCCTGCTTGGAATTCTCAAGGCCGGCGGCGCGTACGTTCCTCTCGATCTCACCTATCCGCCGGATCGCCTTTCGCTGGTGATTGAAGATTCGCAGATGCCGGTGCTGCTGACCACCGCCGCGTCGCGCGCGCGTCTTCCGCTGGCTGCGGCCGGGCTCACGATTCTCGATGCTGAAGACGCGAGGTTCGAGAGCGAGAGCGCAGATGCAGTCGTCTCCTCGGCGATGCCGGAGAACATTGCCTACGTGATTTACACCTCCGGCTCAACTGGCAAGCCGAAAGGCGTGATGGTCGAGAACCGCAACGTGGTGAATTTTTTCACCGGCATGGATCGCGCCATTGGCTGCGAACCCGGCGTGTGGCTGGCCGTCACCAGCGTGTCGTTCGATATCTCGGTGCTGGAGTTGCTCTGGACGCTTGCACGCGGGTTTACGGTTGTTGTGCACGGCGACGAAGGCTCGGCAACCATCGCCGATGAGATCGCGCGCCACCGCGTCACGCATCTACAGATGACACCGTCACTGGCGCGCATGCTGACACTCGATCCGCGGGCCTACGCGGCGCTGGGCTCGCTCAAACAGATGTTGCTTGGCGGCGAGGCCGTTCCGGCGGCGCTCATCCATCATCTGCGCCAGGTTTTCAAGGGCGACCTCCACAATATGTACGGGCCGACGGAGACGACGATCTGGTCGACAACTCACCGGATCGAGGATGTGGAGACGAGCGTTTCGATTGGAAAGCCCATCGCTAATACGCAAATCTACATGCTTGATTCCGACTTCACTCCTGTCGAGGTTGGCGAGATCGGCGAACTCTTCATCGGCGGCGACGGCGTGGCGCGCGGCTACTGGCGGCGGCCGGAACTCACTGCCGAGCGCTTTATTTTGATTCCGACGCTGGGCCCAGGTCGCATTTATCGCACCGGCGATCTGGCGCGCTTTTTGCCTGACGGGAATATCGACTTTCTCGGCCGCGCTGATTATCAGATCAAGCTGCGCGGCCACCGTATCGAACCCGGCGAGATTGAGTCACTGCTCGAGAGATGCTCCGGTGTTCGCCAAGCCGTTGTGATTCTTCGCGAAGACCGCGAAGGCGATCAGCGGCTAGTGGCGTATCTTGTCGCCGAAGCGATGGACTCCGCTGCCCCTTTGCGCGCGGCAGCCGGGGCCAAGCTGCCCGACTTCATGGTTCCTTCCGCGTTCGTGTTTCTCAATGAGCTACCGCTCACCGGCAACGGCAAAATCGATCGCAAGGCGCTGCTCAAGCTGCCTCCGCCGAATCTTGCTTTTGCTGCGGCCTCACACGGCGGCGAACCTTCGAGCGAGACGGAGCGCGTTGTGGCGCGTGCGTGGCAACAGGCGCTGGGTATTCCATCAGTTGGACTCAACGACAATTTCTTCGATCTTGGCGCGCACTCGCTCACGGTGGCCGAAGCGCATGCCAAGCTCGAGGAAGCTCTGGGCCGCGAGATTGCTCTGCTCGATCTTTTTCAATTCACGACGGTCAGCGCGTTGGCTGCACATCTCGACGCACAATCGGGTGGAGCGCAAGCAGCCAGCCAACTCTCAGAGCGCGCCGCGCGTCGCAGAATGGCGCGCCAGCGGGAAACCAAAGTGCCATGAACTCCTCCACCATCGCGATCGTCGGCATGGCAGGCCGTTTTCCCGGGGCGCGCAACACGGCCGAGTTCTGGCAGAATCTGCGCGATGGCGTCGAATCCATTCGCGATCTGACGGAAGCCGAACTGCTCGTCGCCGGCGCCACGGTCGAGGATCTCGCCAACCCCGATTACGTGCGCCGCGCCGCGATTCTGGATGGCGTAAAGCTCTTCGACGCGTCGTTTTTCGGTTTCAGCCCGCGCGACGCCGCCATCATGGACCCGCAACACCGGCATTTCCTGGAGTGTGCGTGGGAGGCGCTGGAAGACGCGGCGCATCCGCCACAACAATTCTCCGGCTCCATCGGCGTCTTTGCAGGATCGGGGATGAACACGTACTTGATCCACAACCTGCTGGCTAATCGCCGCCTGGTTGCATCCGCAGGCCTCTTTCAACTTAAGCAAACCGGCAACGATAAGGACGTGCTGGCCACGCGGGTCAGTTATCAGCTTGATCTCCGCGGACCCAGCATCAATGTGCAGACCGCGTGCTCCACTTCGCTGGTCGCGGTACACATGGCCTGCCAGAGCCTGCTTAATTTCGAATGCGACATGGCTCTCGCGGGCGGTGTCACCATCGAAATTCCGCACGGACTAGGCTACATGTATCGTGAAGGCGAGATTCTTTCGCGCGATGGCCACTGCCGGAGCTTTGATGCCAACTCAAGCGGTACGGTTTTCGCAAGCGGGCTCGGCATCGTTGTCCTGCGCCGGCTTGAAGATGCGCTTGCCGATCGCGATCACATTCGCGCTGTTATTCTCGGATCCGCAATCAACAATGATGGCGCGCGTAAAGTTGGTTATCTTGCGCCTAGCGTGGAGGGTCAGGCCGAGGTGATCCGCGAAGCGTTGGGCTACGCGGGCGTCCCTGCCTCCAGCATTTCCTACGTGGAAACACACGGCACCGGCACACGCATGGGCGATCCCATTGAAGTGCGCGCGTTGACGCAAGCCTTTCGAAAATCCGGCGCGCGCGGCACGACGGCGATCGGCTCGCTGAAATCAAATGTCGGTCATCTGGATGCTGCAGCCGGTGTTGCCGGTCTCATCAAGACGGTGCTTGCGCTGGAGCACGCGCAGATTCCCGCCAGCCTGCACTTCGAAAAGATCAATCCGCACATCGAGCTTGAGGGAAGTCCGTTTTATGTGAGTAGCAAGCTTGCCGATTGGCCCACCGGGGGCACGCCGCGCCGCGCCGGCGTAACTTCACTCGGCATCGGCGGCACCAATGCGCACGTGATCGTGGAAGAGGCGCCTGCCGTTTCCCTCACTCGTGAGCAGAAGCCGTACCAGATCCTCACCGTTTCCGCAAAAACCGAAGCCGCCGCCGATCTGGCGTTTGCAAATCTGGCCGCGCATCTCGGGGAGCATCCCGAACTGAATCTTGCCGATGTTGCTTTCACGTGTCAACTCGGGCGGACGGTATTTCCGCATCGCCGCGCCGTCGTTGTCGAAGACACGCGCGAATCGATTGCCGCGCTCGCCGGTCTCAATCGCAAGAAAATCATCGCTGGACCCGCGGGACTTGCTGCCCCGGCGTTTTTCTTCTCCGGCGAAGGCTCGCAACACGTGAACGTGGGCCGCGAACTCCACGAACAAGAATCGGTTTCCCTCGAGGCACTCGATGTTTGCGCGAAACATCTGCGTGAGCCGCGCGAAATCGGCTCCGCGTTCCGTTGCGCTCTGGAAACTCTGGGCCGGCTTTGGACGCTCGGCGTCGACGTCGACTGGATGAAGCTCCACGCAGCCGGCTCCGTACAACGCGTTTCGCTGCCCACGTATCCTTTCGAGCGCCAGAAGTTCTGGATTGAGCCAGACACTATTGCGAAGGACGCGCAACCCGCGCCGGTGCCGGAGATGCCATCGGAAAATGCCGTCAGTGCCGGCGAGGCTGTCTCGCTCTATCGCCGCGTCTGGACGGCTGCGCCTCTGGGCACAATCTCAGCAACCGAGCCGAGTCCATGGCTGCTTTTCCGTGACGCGTTCGGCGTTGCCGATGAGATTGCACGTTATCTCAAGGCTGCGAAGCAGAATTTCTCTGTTGTCGAATTTGGCGGCAGCTTCAAACGACTTGGGGACAGCCGCTACGCGCTACGTTCCGCCGCACGCGCGGATTACGATGCGCTCGTCGCCGCTCTGCTCGAGTCTGGCAGAGTTCTGCACAAAATCGTCCACCTCTGGTCTCTGGCGGCGGAGGCGAGCGAGGCTCCGCTCGAAGAGACTCTCGACCGGAGCTTCTTCAGTCCTCTTTATCTGGCTCAGGCACTCGCAGCACAGGATCTCGAAGGCGTGCAGTTGGCGCTCGTCTCAAATTACATGCAGCAGGTGGACGCGGAGCCTGTGCGCAATCCTGCTCGCGCTGTGCTTCTCGGTCCCGCACGCGTCGTTCACAAGGAGCTCCCGGGATTCAACTGCAAAGCCATCGATCTCGACTTGGACGGCGGCAAAGCGGCGGAGAGCGCGGCGCAAATCGTCGCCGAGATGAACGGCGGCTACGAAAACACCACGATTGCATGGCGCGGCGGCGAGCGCTTCATTGAGAGGCTCGAACCGCTCGAGCTTTCGGCCGCGCACGGACACTCCCTCCCCGGTCAGGCGCGTCTCGAGCGTGGTGGCGTCTACCTGATCACTGGCGGACTCGGCGCGCTCGGCCTCACAGCGGCTGAGCATTTAGCGCGCCAGTTTCAGGCACACCTTGTGCTTGTGGGCCGCTCAGCGCTCCCGCCTGAAGCACAATGGGAATCTGCGCTGCAGGATGGCGGGCGCTCCGATGCCGAAAAGGAGCGCCTTCGTAAGCTTGTGGCAATTCGTTCTCTGGCGGCAAGTTTGCTCGTCCTACAGGCCGACGTGACGAAGCTCGACGAGATGAAGGCCGCAGTCGCACAGGCGCGCCGGCAATTCGGCAAGATCAACGGCGTCTTCCACGCCGCAGGCCTGCTTGACGACGGACTGCTGATGCTCAAGACGGCAGCCAGCGCCAGGCGCGTTCTCGATCCCAAGGTGCGCGGGACGCTGGTGCTTGAAGAGGCTCTGCGCGACGAGCCGCTCGCTTGCTTTGTGCTTTTTTCCTCGGTCAGTTCCATTCTTCCGCCTGCGGGACAAGTGGACTACGCCGCCGCCAATGCGTTTCTAGACGCCTTCGCGCTCAGCCGCAAAGCGCTCGTTACCGCGATCAACTGGGGTGCATGGCGCGAAATCGGCATGGCCGCGCGCGCCATCTCACCGCATCCCTGGCTCGGAGAACGCCTGCTCGATTCGCCTAACGAAATCGTCTATGCGGACCGGTTTTCGCAGCAGCGCCGGTGGGTTCTCGCGGAGCACCGTTTCAAGAACGGCATCGCACTGATTCCCGGGACGGGCCACCTTGAGATGGTCGCCGGTGCCTTTACTCGCGGCTCGCTACAGGGCGCCATTGAGTTCTGCGATGTGTTTTTCCTTGCGCCGTTAATGTTTTCCCCCGACGAGTCAAAAGAAGTGCGGGTGCAACTGCGGCGCGAACAAAGCGCTGAGGCTGCGAAAGGCGCGTTCCGTTTTTCGGTCTTTGCTTGCGACGGCCGATGGGTCGAGTACTGCACAGGAATCATCGCGCCGTGCCATTCCCGTCCCGCGACTGCGGTGGATCGCGCCGCCATCGCCGCCCGCTGCCGCGTGCGCGAGATTGACTTTGATGAGCAGAATCGCACCCGGCAGGAACGCCAATTCGAGTTTGGGCCGCGCTGGCGCTCGCTGCGTCGGCTACACCTTGGCAAAGGGGAGGGCCTGGCGGAGATTGAGCTCGATGAAAACTTTTCAGCCGATGTCGCCGCGCTTCGCCAGCATCCGGCGCTGCTCGACATGGCCACCGGCGCAGCCCTCTATCTGACGGACGATTACGATCATTGCGACGATCTCTTCCTGCCCATCTCATACCGCAGGATGACCGTTTATCGCTCCTTTCCAGCGCGAATGTATAGCCACTTCCGCGGCCGGAAGGAGAATCAACGACGCAGCGAAGTGGAGACTTTCGATGTCACTATCTTCGATGAGCAGGGGCAGGTTCTGGCCGAGATCGAGAGTTTCGCAGTGCGACGCATCGCCGATCTGGCGCGTGCCGTGAAGGCATCAGGCTTGGCACATGAAGTTACACGCTCAGGTGGCGAGCAGTTCATCGAAATTGATCGTCGGCCTGGCATCTCACCGCTCGAAGGCGCGCGCGTGCTCACGCGCATCCTGCTTGCGGAAGCGCCTACCGCAGTCGTTGTCGTTCCGCAGCCGCTCGAAGCATTCGAGAGCAGCATTGCAGCGCCGCCGCGTAAGCCGACGGCCGAGGCTGCTTCCGTGGCGGCAGCGGAGAGTATTGAGTTGACACTCGTTGGCTGGTGGCAGGAACTGCTCGGTGTCGATCAGGTCAGTTCCGATGACGACTTTTTTGCGCTCGGCGGCCATTCCCTCATCGGCGTTCGCCTGCTTGCGAAAATCAAGAAGGTTTTTCACGTGGATCTTGAGCTTGCTGTGCTTTTCGAAGCCCGCACGCCGGGGCAACTCGCCGAGGTGATTCGCAAAGCTAGCGCACCCGCCAGCGGCGAGCAGAGGACATGGTCCGCGCTCGTGCCCATTCAGCCGAATGGCTCGCGCGTTCCTCTTTTCTGCATTCACGCCGTCGGTGGCGACGTTCTCTTTTACGAACAACTGGCCAAGGCGCTCGGCCCGAACCAGCCGTTCTATGCTTTTCAGTCTCCTCTGATTGCCGATCCCGATCGTCGCGACCTTACCGTCGAAAAGATGGCCGCGCTCTACATCAAGGAGATGCGCGCCTTCTTTCCGCAGGGCCCCTATCTGCTGGGCGCGGCCTCGTATGGTGGATTCGTTCTATACGAAATGGCGCGGCAGCTCCAGGAGCAGGGCGTGACTCCCGCCGCGGTCATCATGTTCGACGTACGCGTTCCCGACAGCGACCAGAATTTTGGCATGGGCATCAAGCTCGCCAAGTTTTTGCGCAATATTCGCGAGGGCGGGGCGCGTTATCTCAGCAAGAAGATTGGGGAGAAAAGCGAATACTACTGGTCCAGATTCATGGAACGCGCGGTATTTCCCGCGAGCGTAAAAGCCTTCAAGATGATAGGGCGGCCGCTTTCGCCGGCATTGCGCTTCCATTGGATCAGCCAGGGACATTGGTACGCGCTTTCGCGCTATTTCTTCAAGCCCTTCCCCGGGAAGATCACGCTGGTGCGCGCTACGGATCAAGGTCCGGAAGTGCTCGGCCGTCGCGATGACCTCACGCTCGGTTGGGGCAATCTCGCCCAAGGAGGCGTCGAGATCGTCGACGTGCCGACCAAGCACATGCTCATGCTCTTCGAGCCTTATGTAGCAAGCTTTGCGGAGACGCTCAAGACTATCCTGCCGACGTAGGGTTTCATTGCAGCGCAATCTTCGCCGGAGTGTGTTTCATAAATGGCCTGAGGAATCCCCCAGGGGTTAAAACCCATCAATTTTGCCGCTCTTCTCGGCACGACTAAAGTCGTGCCCTTTCACGAAGCCATTTATGAAACGCGTTCAAGTCAGGGATCCGTTCAGGAAGGAAAACGCTCGCGCACCAATTGCAGGGCTTCTTCCGGTGTCGCGATGCTTCCCTCCAACTGCGCATCCTCAGCCGCACGCAGCATCTCCTTGAATCGCGCGCCCGGCGGGTATCCGGCGGCAATTAGTTCCCGGCCCGTGATCAGCGGCTGCGGCCGCACTGCTTCCTCGGGCATCGCCTGCCAAAGGTCGCGCACAAACTCCCAATTCTCCAGATTGCCGCTCGCGGCCAGGCAATCCATGCGGTGCAGGGCCAGGTGTTCGTCGAACCGATCGAGCCGGAAGAAGCGTTTGAGTGTGGAAGCTTTCATGCGTGGCGCATCCATGAATCGCATGTGGTTCTCGACGAGCACCAGCACCTGTCGCGTTTCTTCGTTGGAAAAACGGAAGCCGCGGCAGATTTCCGCAGCCATGGCGACGCCGATTTCCACGTGGCCGTCAAAACGGATGCGGTCGGGAGCGCGGCGGAAGGTCGGCGGCTTGCCCACATCGTGCAGCAACGCGCCCCAAGCGAGCGTCATGCTGCATCCCGGCGGCAATTGTTCGAGCAACATCAGGGTGTGAATCCACACGTCGCCTTCGGGGTGAAATTGCTGAGGCTGCTCCACGCCCTTCATGCTCGCGATCTGCGGCAGCACTTCGGCGAGCAGCCCGGACTCGTCGAGCAACTCGAAGGCGCGGCGCGCGTGGCCCTCGGTGAGCATTTTTGTGAGCTCGTCGCGCACACGCTCGTGGCTCACGGCGTGAATGCGCGGGGCGAGAGAGCGAATGGCGCGCTGGGTTTCAGGCTCAAGTTCAAATCTGAAGCGCGCTGCGAATCGCACCGCGCGCAACATGCGGAGATGGTCCTCTGCAAAGCGCAACTCCGGACGGCCGATGGCGCGGACGATGCCCGCATCGAGGTCGGCGAGGCCGCCAACGCAGTCGATTACTGCGGAGCGGAGGAGTTTCGGATCAGCAATGCACTCCTCCAAAAGGCTGCCCCCACGCATAGGGTCGAGCAGCAATCCATTGATGGTGAAATCGCGGCGCTGCACATCCTCCTGGGCGCTGGTGGTGTAACGCACCGCGTCGGGATGGCGGCCATCGGAATAGGCGAGGTCGGAACGAAAGGTCGCGACTTCTGTGACAAAGCCCGCATCTTTCGTCTCCGGCGCAACGAGAACCACTCCGAAGTGCGCGCCCACGGCAAAGGTCCGCGGAAACAAATCCAGCACGACGTTCGGCGTCGCATTGGTCGCGACATCGTAGTCGGCAGGCTCGCGCCCCAGCAGCAGATCGCGTACGCAACCGCCCGCGAGATACGCTTCGTACTTCTGAGCGCGAAGCGTCTCCACGATCTGCAAAGCTGCTTCGAGTTGGAATGTGCTGCCCATGATCGCTGTTTCTATTGTCACCCGAAGTGGCGAGACGCGCGAAGTGGCGATCTGGCCTCGTGATTTCGTGACGACCCTCGGGCGAATGCGGGTCAGGAGACCCGCATTACGGCCGGTCAGGAGGCCGGCGGTACACAATACACTGAGAATATGCCCGGTTCCGGCCTCATTCTCGGCATTGAAAGTTCCTGCGATGAAACTGCGGCGGCGATTGTGGAGCGTGGCTCGCGCACCGTTTCTTCTGTGGTGGCTTCGCAAATCGCTACGCACGCCCGTTACGGCGGCGTGGTACCGGAGTTGGCGAGCCGCGAGCATCTCCGCGCTATTGTTCCCGTGGTTCGCGCCGCGCTGGCCGAGGCGCACATTACGCTCGCCGATCTCGATGCCATTGCTGTGACCTCGGGGCCGGGCCTCGCGGGAGCGCTTCTGGTGGGCATCACGTATGCCAAGGCGCTCGCCTTTGCGAATCATCTTCCGTTGATTGCCGTGAATCATCTTGAGGGTCACATTCACGCGGTGCTGCTGAACGAACGCGAGACCGAGGCCGCGCCAGGCGCTGACGCTGCGCACGAGAAGAGCGTGACTTTGCGCGACGATTCGGCGCTGGCGCTGGTTGTCTCCGGCGGGCACACGCACCTTTATCTGGCACGCCCAGCGCAAGGGTCGTGGAATTACACGCTGGTGGGGCGCACGGTGGACGATGCAGCAGGCGAGGCCTTCGACAAGGTCGCGAAATTACTCGGCCTCGGCTATCCCGGCGGTCCGTGGATCGACGCGCTGGCCAAATTCGGCAATCCCAACGCCGTGCCGTTCTCGTTCGCGCAGATCAAAACCAAGGCGCACCTCGGTGGCAAGCCTGCGCGCACCAAGGCTGCGAAGACCGCACCGATTGCACGCCTCGACCCGCACTTCTTGTTCTCGTTTTCTGGAATCAAGACGGCTGTGCTGCGTTACGTGGAGCTGCACGGGTTGCGGGCCGAGGCAAAGGCGCGGGTGAGCCGCGTGCTCAATAGCTTTCGCCCGCCGCAATCGCGCGAAGAAGCTTGCGCTCTGTGTCCGCAGCCGACGTTGGACTTGATTGCCAGTTTTCAGCATGCGGTGATCGGCGATCTAATGAAGAAAACCTTTGCCGCTGCGCAATCGCTCGGCACGCGGCAAATTCTGGTGACCGGCGGCGTGGCTGCAAATCGCGAACTGCGCGAGCGCTTCACGCGAGAAGCTGCGGCGCGCAGCGTGCGCATTTCTTTCCCTACTCTCGCTCTCTCCACTGACAATGCCGCAATGATCGCAGCCGCCGCATGGCCGCGCCTGCTGGCCCGGGATTTCGCTCCGCCGGAACTTAGCGCCGACCCCTCGCTTGCCTTGAGCTGACGTGGTACGTTGTCAAATCCGGGCAGCTCGTTGCGATGCGGGCAGGTAGTTCTTTCGCCCCCTGCGGGGCTGGCGTTCGCTTTGCCACACCCTCCCAAGGCTCCCGCCTGGGGCTATGATCTTTCGCTCGCTTTGCGGGCTTTGTGCTCAACCATCTCAAATTGCCGGAATGAATGACGTTTGGCACTATTCGTCAATTCAAGCGACATGAGAAGCTTGAGCGAGCGTGTTAGACTTTTTGGTTCGGAGGACGACACATGAGGAAGTTTTTGCAGATTGCTGGGCTAGTTGCTTTCCTGGCGGTGCTACCAGCGGCGAACGCGGCAGACGTGAGTGGGACCTGGAAAGGCGCCTTTGATTTTCAGGGCACGAACCTACCGTTGACGTTCCAATTCACGGTTGCGAACGGCGCGGTGACAGGGACCGTGGAAGGAATGCCGACCACACCGGCCCAAATCCACGACGGAAAAGTGGATGGTGGCACCTTAACGTTCTGGGCGAACAGCGACTACCAGGGACAGACTTACAAGCTGGTTTTCAAGGGAGCAGTTTCTGCGACCGGGGATCAGATTGCATTCACCTTTGGGACAGAGGATGGAAGCTGGGGCGCACAGATGACAGTGGCCAGGAGCGCGGAGACGGCGCCTGCACCTGCCGGCCTCGATGTCACCGGAACGTGGAAAGGAAGCTTTGATTTTCAGGGCACTAGCATGCCGCTGACCATCCATTTGACGAGCGCGGCCGGCGTAGTGACGGGAACGGTGGAAGGGCTGCCGACGACGCCCGCGGAGATTCATGACGGCAAGCTGGACGGCGACACGGTGAGCTTCTGGTTGAACACCGACTACCAGGGACAAACGTACAAGCTGCTCTACAAAGGGAAAATCTCGGCCGGCCAGATCGCGTTCGCCTTCGGGACCGAAGATGGAAGCTGGGGCACGCAGATGACAGCGGTTAAGAGTACGGAGATGGCGTCCGCGCCTGCCGGGCCGGATGTGACCGGAACATGGAAAGGGAGCTTTGAATCTCAAGGCACGAACTTTTCGCTGACGATCCATTTGACGAGCGCGGCCGGCTTGGTGACGGGAACGGTGGAAGGGCTGCCCACGACGCCCGCTGAGGTTCATGAAGGCAAGCTGGACGGCGACACGGTGAGCTTCTGGTTGAACACTGATTACATGGGCCAGAAGTACAAGGTGATCTGCAAGGGCAGGGTCTCCGACGGACAGATCGCGTTCGCCCTCGCCCTCGAGGACGGAAGCTGGAGCACGGACATGGTAACGACGAAGGCGAGGTAAGCGCAGAGAATCTGGATCGACCACCAGAAATCATGTAATGCTTGGCCGCGCACTGTTAGTCTCTAGCTAGCCGTTTCCCCACGGTGCGGTTCAGGAGGTCGTCCATGCTCGACAGCAGCGATGCGCGTGGTGTGTACGTGTCGAGCGATGCGCCGGTGGGTGCGGAGGACGAGGCCATCGGGCGGAGTGCGCAGCGCAAAGCTGCAGTGCACCTTCTGCCGCTGCTCGCCGTAGGCTACGGCCTGGCCTACATGGACCGCATCAATATCAGCTTTGCCTCTTTGCAGATGAACCGCGATCTGCACTTCAGCGCATCGGTCTACGGGTTTGGCGCGGGACTTTTCTTTATCGGATATGCGCTGTGCGAGGTGCCGTCGAATCTGCTGTTGCTTCGCTTCGGCGCCCGGCGCTGGCTGGCGCGAATTATGTTCACGTGGGGATTGCTCGCGGCAGCGACGATGTTCGTGCGCACACCGTTCGAGTTCAACGTGCTGCGGTTCCTGCTGGGTATGGCGGAGGCCGGATTCTATCCCGGAGTTATCTTTTATCTGACGCTGTGGTTTCCCGCGCGCATGCGAGCGCGGGCGGTGAGCCGGTTTTACATTTCGCTGCCGCTGAGTTCGGTGGTGATGGGCTCGTTGGCGGGGTGGCTGCTGGGACTTGGCGGTAAGCTGGGGCTCGCGGGCTGGCAGTGGCTATTCCTGGTGGAAGGATTGCCAACTGCGATTTTCAGTCTCGTTATGCTGAAGATGCTGCCAGACGGCCCTGCGAAGGCGACCTGGCTGACTGCGGAAGAAAAGGCGTGGCTCGAAGGCCAGCTAAAGGCCGACGGCGAAAAGGCGCACCTGGGACATAGCGCAGGTGTGGCGCAGGCGCTGCTTGAGCCGAAGGTTTGGATGATTGGCGCGTACTTCTTTTTCGCGCTCCTCACCAGTTACGCATACAGTTTTTCCGCTCCTGCAATTCTGCAGGGAGCGACGGGATGGAGCGTAAAAAATGTCGGGTTCCTGGTGGCGTGCTTTGGATTGGCGGGCGCCGTGGGGATGCTCGTGAACAGCGCGCACTCCGACCGCAGAGGCGAGCGGGCGTTCCATTGCATCGTCCCTTGCGAGGTGATGGCGGCCGGCTTTTTGACAGCGAGTTATGCAAAGGAGCCGTGGCTGGTGGTGGCCGCGCTGGCCGCGAGTTTCGTCGCGTTCATGTCGATGCTGGGGCCGGCCAACGCAGTCCCCATGCAGTTTTTGGCGGGACGAGCAGCGGCGGCAGGGATTGCGGCCATGAACACGATCACGATGTTCGCTGGATTCGCGGGACCGTACTGGATGGGCGTGATGAAGGACGCCACTGGGAGTTACGCGGCGGGATTGAGGGGGCTGGCAATGCCTTGCCTGTTTGCGGCGGGGACGATGTATGCGTTGACGCGAAGCCTGGCGCGGCGGCCGGTTCCCACGAAGGTGAAACTCGCGGAAGAGACGGCCTGAGGCATTAGCAGACAGAGGTAAAATCACCTTGCCAAGACCTTCTCAAGAGTTATTCGAAACGCCGAATCGTGTTTCATTTTCTTTCTTTCAACTGATCGGGCTTGAAACCCAGTGCTCTGAGCTCGCGGCTGGCAACTCGCATTCTCGGCAGATCTGGAGGGCAGATGTGGAATTGATCGTCTGCGACGCGATTTGGACATGAATTCAAATATGAGATGTTGAGCAGGTCATTCCACCGGGGGCCTCGGCCGCGGAGTAGAAGGAAGGCACCTAGCGTTTGGAATGGTCGGTCACCCATGCTTTCGCCTTGCTTCTGAGCCTGATCGAGCCAATAGATCTGTGCATCTTTCCATTTACCGTATGAAACGGATTTCTGGATTTGTAGAGGCAAATCCTGAACGTACAGTCCCTGGTTGATCAGTAGATACCCTTCGTAGCCGAGCCTTCGAAGGACCTCATACGATACCGCTACGGCGAAAGTCTCATCGAGGAAATTGTCGCTTCTGGGTCCCATTTTCACGTGCGCGAGTTCGTGCGATAACTGGAAGGCGAATCTGAATTTATCTCTTGGTTGGACCTTGAATAGCGCAATTCTTATCGTTCCGGCGACAGTCTCGCTTGGCTCGCCGGGAAGCTTTGGCCCGGTGAGCGTGATTGGCGGTGGGTTCGCTCCCCACCCCTCCCCGAGGTTTGGCGGAGCCTCAAAACAGATAATTCCGGCGGGAGGATAGCCCTTTGCAAAGCCCGGAATAAGGCTGTCGATCAAGGAAGACACTTGGGCGGCGACGGGTTCGAACTCCTTGATCGCCACCTGGCTGAATGTTTCATGGTCCAGAATCACTTTTGTGGGCGCTGCCGTCTGCGCCAGAGAACTTTGAACGACTATAGAAGTGAAAAGCAGCCGAATGATGAAGAGCCTGCCAACTAGCGACGGCATATCGTTCGAGCCTTTCTGTCTGACTTCAAGTCCGGGGGTGTTTCGATGATTATCCCACTACTCATTCCTGAGAGTTTCTTTCAGCGTTGATCCTAGGTGCTTACCGTCGCCGGCAGGATGTCTTCCACGTCGACCCATTGCGTGGGATAGTTGCCGGTGTAGCAGGCCGTGCAGTAGCCTACGTTGCTTTCATCGCGCACGCACTTGAGCAATCCATCCAGCGACAGATACGCCAGCGAATCCGCCTCAATATAGTGGCGAATTTCCTCGACGGAATTATTGGCTGCGATGAGCTCTTTTTTGCTGGGTGTGTCGACGCCGTAGTAGCACGGCGAAATGGTGGGCGGGCAACTGATGCGGAGATGCACTTCCTTAGCACCGGCGCCGCGCACCATGCGGACAATTTTGCGGCTCGTTGTGCCGCGGATG
>JARLFZ010000051.1 GCA_031296305.1 Occallatibacter sp.
GACTTTAGTCGTGCCGATAAGGCCAGCAATATCGACGAGGGCTTTAGCCCCTGAGGGGCGTTTCGCGTGGCGATTCCGATCATTGCCGAAGGCACGTGCGTCTCCCACCCTTTCGCAAAAAGCGCGAAAGGACGAGGCACGGAAGTTCTTGTCGGAAATGGGTTGAAACAGAGATTGCAGGGCAGCGCCTATGGGGGCGCTTAAGGGGCCGAATTGCCGGGAACAGGCTCCCGGTCTGCCGTCTTCCTCATCCATTCGGAGGTCTCAGGCAGCGCGGGGCGGACGAAAAAGGAGGATTTCCGCCAGGCGCTTCGTCAAAAACCGGATGCTATCACACGCGGAGTATGAACGTCCTGTGACAAGAGGCACAAAGACAGCGGAGTTGGCGGAGCTAGCAGAGTTAGGACGAGCAGCCGCGCATGCAAAAGGCCCCGATGCCATAGCACCGGAGCCTGCTTTCTACTCCCTACTGGCTACTCCCTATTCCCTGCTTTACTCCCACCTGCGCATGATCAGCGTCGCGTTGATACCGCCGAATCCAAATGAATTCGACAGCCCGATGTCGAACTTGTGCGCGATGGCCTTGTTGGGCACGTAGTCCAGCCGGCATTCGGGGTCGGGATTGTCGAGATTGATCGTCGGTGGAAGCTGCTGGTTGACCAGCGCCAGCACCGTGATGCCGGCTTCAAGTCCGCCTGCGCCGCCCAGCAAATGGCCCGTCATCGATTTAGTCCCGCTGATCTTGAGCCTGTGGCTCAGCGCGTGCTCGCCGAAGACCTTCTCGATCGCCATCGACTCGTTCCCGTCGCCCGCCGGAGTCGACGTGGCGTGGGCATTCACGTAGCCCACCTCTTCCGGTTGAATCCCCGCATCCTTGAGCGCCGCCCGCATGCTGCGCTGCGCCCCCGCGCCTTCCGGAGCGATCCCGGTCATGTGATAAGCGTCGGCGCTCATGCCGTAGCCGATCACCTCAGCGAGAATTCTTGCTCCGCGCGCCTTGGCAAATTCCAGCTCCTCAAGAATGAGGATGCCTGCGCCCTCTCCAATCACGAAACCGTCGCGATCCTTGTCGAAGGGGCGGCTGGCGCGAGTGGGCTCGTCGTTGCGCGTAGAAAGCGCGCGCATGGCAGCAAATCCGCCCACAGCCATGGTCGTGACCGCGGCTTCACTGCCCCCGGCGATCATCACATCGGCGTCGCCGTGCAGAATCATGCGCACTGAGTCGCCGATGGAGTTGGCGCTGGTGGCGCAGGCCGTGGCGGTGGCGGAAATGGGACCGCGCGCGCCGTAGCGAATGCTGATGTTGCCGGCGGCCATATTCACGATGGCCGCAGGAATAAAGAAGGGCGACATCTTGCGCGGCCCGCCTTGCAGCAGGTTGTTGTGTTCGCGCTCGATGATTTCGAATCCGCCGATGCCGGAGCCGATGAAGACGCCTACGCGGTCGGCGATGTCTTCGGTGATCTGAAGGCCCGATTGCGCCATCGCCTCCGCGACCGCGGCGAAGGCAAAGTGAGTGAAGCGCCCCATCTTGCGCGCTTCCTTCTTATCCACAAATTGCAGGGGGTCGAAGTTTTTCACTTCGGCGGCAAAGGTGACCGGGAAGCCGGTAGCGTCAAAGCCCTGGATGGGCCCTGCGCCGCTGGCTCCAGCCAGGATTTGCCGCCACACCTCGGGTGCGGTATTGCCCACACCGCAAAGCAATCCCACTCCGGTGATGACGACTCTGCGTTCCGATACCTGGGACGCTGCCTGGCTCAAGGGCTATTTGCCGCCTTTCGCGTTCTTCTCGATGTAGTCGATGGCGTCCTTCACCGTCTTGATCTTCTCGGCGTCTTCGTCGGGAATCTCCATGTCAAACGCCTCTTCGAACTGCATCACCAGTTCGACCACGTCCAGCGAGTCGGCGCCTAGGTCTTCCTGGAAGCTGGCGCCGGGGGTGACTTCGGCTTCATCCACCTGTAATTGCTCGACAATGATCTGCTTCACTTTTTCTTCAACGGCCATGCGTGCTTCTCCTCGTGAGATTAGGAAATCAAGAAAACTCTTCGGGGGCTGGACCCACCGCCCCGCGTGCCTACGATAACGGCCCACGGCGGGATATGACAACCTTTGCGCGAAGAAAACTGCGCACGGTCCCGAAGTTTCAAGTCTACCGGGCGAGCCGGGGGGTGTAAAGGCGAGGAAAGACAGGGGCTAAGGGATTAAGGGACTGAGGGACTCGGGACCTGTGGCGTCGGGCCGGGGCGAAAGAGGGATGAGGCCGGAATTGCACAGGTTCGCGGCGTATATTTGGCGAAGAGGAAGGGATTATGGGAAGCTCTGCGATTGTGTTGGCGCTTATTGTCGTGGGCGTTTTTCTATTTGGAATGTGGCTGGGCCATCGGCACGGACGTGCGGGAGCGCAAACGCTACTCGATCAAGCTCTGGCAAACGAGCGCGAACTCGCAAGGACCCGCGAACAGGCCCAGGAGGACAAGTACAACCAGATGAAAGGCGATCTGGACACCGCCTTCAAATCGGCGGCGGCTGACGCCTTGCGCGCGAACACGCAGTCGTTCCTATCCCTCGCAAAGCAGGAACTGGGCGGGCAAACGCAGGAAGCCAAGCAGACGCTCGAAGCCAAGGAACTTGCCATCAGGAACCTGATCGACCCTTTAGGGGCCACGCTGAAGAGACTTGACGAGCAGACCCGTGCAATGGAGACGGCGCGGTCGGGTGCCTATGCAAAGGTTGAGACGTTGGTGGGGAGTCTGCAGCAGTCAATTCCGGTTTCTCTCGCCGAGTTGAAAAGTGAGACCGCGCAACTCATCGCTGCATTGCGCGCTCCCAAAACACGCGGGAATTGGGGCGAGTTGCAACTCAAGCGCTGCGTAGAGTACGCGGGAATGGTGGAGTATTGCTCGTTTTCTGAGCAGGTGACAGCGCGCGACGACAGCGACAAAATGCTGCGGCCTGATATGACCATCAAACTGCCAAACGGGCGCGAAATCGTAGTGGATGCAAAGACGCCGCTCGATGCGTTTCTCGATGCGAGTGGCAGCACCGATCCGGTCATACAAAAGGTGCGCTTCGAGGCTCATGCGCAGCGCGTCAGATCCCATTTGAAAGATCTTGCGAGCAAGGCTTACTGGAAACAATTCGATAAGGCCCCGGATTTTGTGGTTTGCTTCCTGCCTAGCGAGGCGTTATTTAGTGCTGCACTCGAGGTCGATCCATCATTGATCGAGTTTGGCGCGCAGAGTCACGTGGTTTTGGCCACGCCGACAACGCTTATCGCACTGCTTCGCGCCGTCGAATTCGGCTGGCAGCAGACGGAGATAACGAAGAACGCCAAGGCGATTCACGAGATGGGACGGCGCATCTACGAAAAACTAGTTACGGCGCAGGGACACGTGGCACGCCTCGGCAGCGCACTCGCTACGAGCGTAGATACCTACAATAAGTTCTTAGGATCGATTGAAGGCAAGCAAGGCGGGAGTGTTTTTTTCCTCGGCCGGCAATTGGGCGAACTCGTGCATTCGGACCAAGAACTCGGCGAGGTCAAACAGCTCCAGCCGGAATCGCGAGATTTGGAATCGCCGGAGTGGTCGCGGCAATTGCTGGACGCCTCAGCCGCCGACGAATCGGAGTTGGCGTTGACTGCGGATGGGGAGGAGAGCGAAGGGTCCCCGTCCTGAGGTTGAAAAAGTTTTTTCCGACAATCCGATAATGCGCGAAATGTTCATTTGGTGATTTCAATGTGGCCCTTAAGGAAAAAGACATCAACCCCAAGCCAAATACCCGTAGACGGTCCTTGGTCGATAGCAGAGGGACAGCATAGCGGTCGAGCCATGTTCGTGCGCACGAATATTGGATACCGCAAGTTCGGGAGTGTGCCAGGCTATGAACATCAGGTCGGCATCGCAGTGCCGTTGAGAGAAGCCGAAGTAACCGGTCTTCCCTGTCCAGCAGAGGGTGCCCTACTTGGTGAGGTTGAAGATGCCATTTGCAGTTCGTTGGGGGAGCAGGCAGAGTCCCTTTTCGTCGCCGTCATAACAACGTGCGGGATGCGGGAGTTCGTTTTCTACACGCGAGAACCGCTGCGCGTGCAGCAACGCATCGAAGAGCTACGCGGTCGAATTACCAGTCACGAGATAAAACTGATGATTCAATCGGACAAGGCTTGGCGGGTATACTCCCAGCTTTGTCCGGCATAGAGTTCTCGCGGGTGCTGGGGCCACAGTGGAACGTTGCTCATGTGAACGGCGGATCGAAAATTGCCTTTTGATTACGCCAAATTGCCTTACATGCCAATGAGCCCCGCTCGGTTGGATCCGCTCAGCCTTGGCGCGCAAAAGCGTTCTTTGCGATCACCTCAATCTCCCCTTCCGTCAGCGCGGAGAGATCCACCGTCTCGTCGGCGATAATCCGTTGGAATGTCTCGGGATGGTGGCTTTTCAGATAATCGCCGAGGAACGCAGCCGCGTTGCTCGTTCCCGTGGAATGGCCCATCAGTACGATCTCTTCCGCATGGGCCAGGTCCTGGGCGATCTCCTCGTACCACGAGTCTTCCTCGGGAACACGCTCGCCCACGTAATGCGCTTCCTTGCGGTGGATCAAGTGGTGATGAAATCCATGGGGATCGTAAGGCTTCACCGCGACTTCGTCTTCGGGCAGGTTGACCCCCCGGTCGTGGTAAACGTGCGCAGCATGATGGTCGATCGCCACCACCATGCACCCGGATTGGCGTGCTTTGGCGGGCGCCGCAGCAACCCCGGCTTTGAGAGCCCCGGCGTCATGAAAAAAATGGCGCAGCCGCGAAATCTCTTCCACATCGAGATCGTGGCCGCTCGGCCGCTTGAACAATTCTTTTTTCTGTCCGACTACAAAGAAAAACTCGTCGTGTCCGTGGGGCTGAACTTCCCCGATTTGCGCAATCAAATCAGTGACTGCGCTCCAGGTTAGATTGCGCGGCAGTTTGCCGTGGATCAGGCTCTCAAGCTGTTCTTCGTGGTCGTGACGAATATGTGCGCTCATGGCAAAAATGTCTCCCCGGCGCAGGAAGAAAGCTGTTCCGTCTTGCTCGCAGTGCGCCGGCGTCGGCGCTGGACGCCATGACAAAACCATGCGTCACGCAGGGAGAGAGGCGCAATTGTGCTTTAGTATCGGTCCGTTGATGTCAGCGCTAGTGCGTCTCGCGGACGCCAGCTCTCTGCATTATTGCGGTGGCTGACTGGGCTTGACCGGCGTGTCCGGGCCACCGGGTGCCGCCGGCTTTACGCGTTTCAGCGTCAGCTCGACGCCGGGGAAGTCTCCCGAGTCGGACTTCGTGGTCATCTTGATCTCGTCGTCGCCGGTGACCGCGCAATTGTGATGGATCGTCATGCCGTTGAAGGAGACGTCGAAGGAGAACTTGTCGCCGTCGACTTTGCCGTTGCTGATGGCGATGGGATCGCCTTGCGGACCCTGTACTGTGCCAGTCAGCGTGACGCCGTCCTGCTTGAAGGTGAAGGCGATCGGAAAGCTTTGGCCGTCGGGCGTCTTCATCTCCGACGACCACGTGCCGGTGACATCGGCAGCGTGCACGGAGACCGTGCCAAGCGTCATGACCAATGCAGCGCAAATCGTGAGCAGTGTTTTCATCGCGTACCTCGCAGCCATGATACAGGTGTCAGGTTTCAGGTGTCAGGTGTCAGTGCGAGTGCGCTGGCCGGACACACTCACACTCACACTATTCCTCGCAATTCCGTGAACGCCTCCCGCAACCTGCGCCAGGTCGTCTCCAGGTCTTCCGGCAGCACTCGAGTTTCGCCCACGGTCGTCATAAAGTTGGTGTCGCCCACCCAGCGCGGCATGGCGTGCAGATGCAGGTGCCCGGCCACGCCCGCGCCCGCGGCCTGGCCCACATTCATTCCAAAATTGAAACCGTGGGGCGTATAAACGCGATCGAGAACGCGCTCAGTGCGTTGCGCCAGATCCACGAGCTCGTGCGCGGTGGCAAGGGGCAGCGCCGCCAGCCGGTCGAGATGCGCGTAGGGCATCACCATCACGTGGCCTGAGGTGTAGGGAAAGGCGTTGAGGCAAATGAAGCAATGTTCGCCGCGCACCACCAGCCCACCCGCCGCTTCGGCCTCGTCGCGGGCCATGCCGTTGGCGATGGCGTGGTCGATGGAGGCGATGAGATTGCAGAATACGCAGCCCAGGTCGCCGGGCCACCCATCCAGCGCCTTGGGTACGCCGGCGCGCACCGCGCCATCCGCCGTCGTGACGTAAGCAAAACGCCAGGGAGTCCAAAGATGATCCATTGCACGGCTCGCTGTCGATAACAGTATAGAGATCGTACGGAGCTAGGGAGCGTGCGAAGAAGAGAAATGAATCAAGAAAGCGAAAAGAGTCAAGTGAGTGAAGGAAGCAACGGCCTGTAGCCCGGCTCCGTTAACTTTCTTCACCCATTTCACTCCATTCACCGCTTTCACTCATTCACTCTGCACCATCCACGGTGCACTGCCAACGTGAATGTTTGCGCAGCGCGGTACGGCTCGATTGACGCTGCTTTGCGGAGGTTGCTACACTTGAAAGCGTAGCTTCCTGCGCGGATTCCAGCAGTGAGTTGCGGCCGCCCTCCCAGCAAGCCGTTGCCTGCCGGCGTTTCCCAGGGAAATCAGCCGAGTTTCGAGTCCCAGAGCAACCGTACGGGGACGGCTTTTCCTGCGGAAGACGAACCGGCGCGCCGCGAGGCGCGAGGGCAACAAGAAACTGGCCCGAGAGCGACCGGAACGCCGAATTGCGCGGGAGCCACCCAGTAGCTGGTTGACGCCAACGCTGGAGCACGCTGTCACCGGAGCTGTCAGTAATGGCAAACGTCCTCAATCCCGAAACCGAGAGCATAACCCTGAATACCGCATTGGAAACCCCAACCCTCGAACCTGCGACGGCGCTTGATCATCTGGCAAGTATTGACCAGCCGTTGCCTGAATCCACGTCCAACCCCGAGTCTTCCACAACTCAAGAAGCTACCCCTCTGGACGCCGATGCCCTAACCCAGCCTGCCGTTGAAGCGGAGCTCAAAGAAGCTCCCCCGACGCCATCTGCCGAAATACCCGAGATCGCAGCTGCTATACCGGCCCAGCCCGCAGTTATAGCGGAACTGCCCGCAACTGAAGCTGAGCTGCCCGCAGCCCCTGCGACGCCACCTGCCGAAACTCCCGCAGTGGCCGCCGCTGCCCATACGCCGGAAGCGCATGCTAGCGAACCGGGCGAGGATTTTGCCGCGGCTGATTTTTCCAGCGCCTTGGCTGCGTTTGAGCGCGAGCAGGCCGCTGAAGCGGCTGCCATCGAGGCCTACGGCGACAAGGTCGTCACCGGCAAGGTGGTGGAATTAAGAGAAAAGTTTCTAGTGGTTGATGTGGGCCTGAAATCCGAGGGGCTTGTGCCCCTGGAGCAGGTGCTCGACCACACCGGCGCGGTGAAGTTCCAGCCCGGCGACGAGATCGACGTGGTGATCGAGCGCGAGGAGCCCGAAGGCGGCTACCTGGTGAGCTATGAGCGCGCGCAGCGCCTGCGCGTGTGGGACACCATTGAGAAGGCCGCCAACGACAAGACGCCTGTCAAGGGCGTGGTGGTGAGCCGCGTCAAGGGCGGTTTGACCGTCGACATCGGGATCAAGGCATTTTTGCCCGGCTCGCAACTGGAAATCCGTCCGGTGCGCAATCTGGACGCCTATCTCGGCCAGCCCATTGACGTCCGCGTCATTAAGCTCAACAAGAAGCGCGGCAACGTGGTTGTGAGCCGCAAAGAGATCCTGGAGGAAGAGCAGAACAGCAAGCGCTCGGCCACCATGGAGCACCTGGAAGAAGGCGGCGTGCTGACCGGCACGGTGAAGAACCTGACCGACTACGGCGCGTTTGTTGACCTGGGCGGCATCGACGGCCTGCTGCATATCACTGATATGAGCTGGGGCCGGTTGACGCATCCCCGCGACCTGGTGAACGTCGGCGACGAGATCCAGGTGAAGGTGCTCAAGTTCGATAAGGAAAAGCAACGAGTTTCACTGGGCTTCAAGCAGTTGACGCCCGACCCGTGGCTTGACGCCTCAGAGCGCTACCCGGTAGGCGCCAAGGTCCACGGCCGCGTTTTGTCGGTCACCGACTACGGCGCGTTCGTGGAGCTGGAGCAGGGCATCGAGGGCCTGGTTCACCTTTCCGAAATGACCTGGTCGAAGCGCCTCAAGCATCCGTCGAAGCTGGTGAAGCCGGGCGACGAAGTAGACACCGTAGTGCTGAGCGTGAACCCGGCCGACCGCCGCATCTCGCTGGGGATGAAGCAGTTGCTCGAGAACCCGTGGGAGAACCTGACCGATAAGTATCCCCAAGGCACCATCGTCGAGGGCCGCGTGCGCAACCTCACCGATTTCGGCGCGTTTGTTGAGATCGAGGACGGTATTGACGGGCTGGTTCACGTTTCGAACCTGAGCTGGACCAAGCGCGTGAAGCATCCCTCGGAAGTGGTGAAGAAGGGCGAGAAGGTGAAGGCCGTAGTTCTAGGCGTCGAGCCGCAGAACCGCCGTCTCTCGCTGGGCATCAAGCAGATGCAGCCCGATGTCTGGGAGAGCTTCTTCGCTTCGCATCGCGTGGGCGACGTGGTGCATGGCAAGATTCTGCGCACCGCGCAATTCGGCGCATTCGTCGAAATCGCGGAGGGCGTGGAGGGCCTGTGCCACATCTCCGAAGCCGGTGAAGGCGGCGATCACTCCAAGCTCGAACAGGGCCTGGAGCACGACTTCAAGATCATCAAGATCAACGTCGAAGAAAAGAAGGTCGGCCTCAGCCTGCGCGCCGCAAGCGGACAGGAAGCCAGCCGGTCTACGGTCGAGCACTACAAGGAGAGCGCGCACAAGGCGCCCGTCTCCAGCTCCACAACCACGCTCGGCGATCTGGTGAACTGGCGGAAGAACGAACGGTAGAAACAGTTGTCAGTCATCAGATGTCAGTTGCAGAACGGCCGCCCGAAGGGGCGGCCGTTCTGCGTGTGGAGTAAGAGGCCGCGCAAGAAGGAAAGCAATCGGCCAGCGCGAGCCTTCGGGAAGCAAACTCACCACGACATGGGATGCCCAGGATCTCGATTCTGAGTCCCGGGTGGCACGAACACCCGCACCCACTGGTCTCAAACCGCAAACTCACCACCACAGAGTTCTGAGCGCTGTCGAAGGAAGACCAGAAGCCAGAATGGGGAAAGAGTCGGCAGGTATAGTGGGACGCGGAGGGTACTTTCGATGAATGAGCGGATGCTTTATATCGCTGTGCTGGCGATTTTCAAACTGCTTGGACAGCAGAAATCAATCCGGGAAGTCAGGGACGCCGTTGACGAGGCGACAAAGGACTACGACAAGCACAATCCCCCTTATTGAGCTCAATTGAAACTGCATCGCGGGAGCTATCGCAGGCCGCAGGCCGCTTCTAGGCTTGCGTTTGTTCCGCCTGCATCTCTTTGAGCACCACCACAATGCCCAGCGCGAGAAGCACGCTGATGAGCGCAAAGAGGAACACGCTGGAGTAGCCGAACAGGCCGATGAGGTAGCCGGCGATGGGGCCGACCAGGAAGAAGGAGACGTCGGCAAAGGCGGTGAAGACGCCGAGCGCCGTGCCGCGATTGAATTCGGGAACGCGCTTCACCGCCTCCACACCGATGGCAGGAAAGACCAGCGAGAGGCCCAATCCGCCGATGGCTGCGCCAGCCATGGCCATCCACGGCGCAACGGCCTGCCACAGCAGAACCATGCCCATAGCTTCAGTCAAAAGCGAAACGATGGCCACGGGATAGCCACCATAGCGGCTGATGGTCCTGACAAAAAAGACGCGCACAAAGACAAACCCGACCCCGAAGGCCGTGAGGCACAGCGCCGCGCCATTCCAGTGCCGATGATGGTAGAACAGCGTGACGAAGGTAGCCAGAACGCTGTAGCTCACGCCGCCCAGCGCCAGTCCCATGCCGTGCGGAGCCACGCGGCCCAGCACATGCGCGAACGGAAGATGTTCGCCGGGTTCGACGGGAACGGGATCTTTGCGCCATGCGAATGCAAAACTAACCGCGCCAACGAGGATGGTGAGCACGCCGATGGAGGCCAGGCCAAAATACTGGTCGAGCACCACGCCGAGCGGTGCAGCCAGCGCCATGCCGCCGTAGGTACTGATGCCGTTCATGCCGATGACCTTGGCGGTGTGCTCCTGACCCGCAGCCGTGATGCCCCAGAGCGTAGCTCCTGTCGCGCCCAGGCTCTCGCCCACGCCCAGCACCAGGCGGCTGGCGATCAGCACCGTAAAGCTGAGCCAGTGCACGCCAGACAAAGCCGCCGTGCCAACCAGAAGCGCGCCACTGGCGGTGCAACAGGCCATTCCCCACAGCACAGAAACCTTGGCGCCCATGTGATCGGAGATGCGGCCCGCCCAGGGACGGCTGGCGAGAGTTGCGATGTACTGGATGCTGATGGCCAACCCGGCCAGCACTGCACTGTAGCCCATGCGCAAATGCACGAAGGGCGGCAGCACTGCGAGCGGTAACCCGATGGAGATGTAGCAGATGAACGTGAAATAAACGTAACCAGCGATATGCCGCGAGTCGCTCTTGAGCGCATCCGGAGACGGAACCGAGATGTGAGCTGGTGCGGAAGTTGTCATCGCAAGGGCTGAAACTACGGATAAAACCTTATGTTTACAGTATAGCGAAGTGGTAGAACCACTGCATCATCGGCCATATTTTGCGCACCGGCGCACGCGGCGCGCCACAACCATGCAGGCTCTGCTACCGCCCGGGCTTCATCGCCCACAGAATCCCATTCTTGATGATCCCGTAGAGCAGCGGGTTCGCATAATCTTCCTTGTTGTGGCCCAGCGCCAGGTAGAACTCGCGCCCGCCGTCGAATTCCTGGTACCACGCCAGCGGCAAATCAACCGGGAATTTGGTTACATCGATCGTCATCGGCTCCGTGGCAAGTTTTGTCCGGTCCGTTATCAATACCGGATGGATGCCGGGGTTCAAATGGTCGAGGAAATAGCACTCGTCCGTCCATGTGAACTGAGCGGGCACTCCTTTCACCGCGGCGAAGTCCGGATCGAGGACGCGAACTGCGAACGGCTGCTGACGCGGATGAGCCACGAATTTGCCACCCAGCACAGACCAGAAATAAGGCCAATCCCGCTCCGATCCCGAAGCCGAGTGGAGGCCCACGAATCCGCCGCCGGCTTCGATGTAGCGCTTGAACGCGTCGCGTTGCGCATCGTCGCTGAAGGCCTGGTTGTTGCTGTTCGAAAACACCAGCGCGGCGAACTGGCGCAGGTTGCCGTCCGTAAAGACGCCCGGGTCGTCCGAGGCATCGACCGTGAACCCGGACTCCTGCCCCATCTTGCGGATCGCCGCCACGCTGGCGGCGATGTTGTCGTGCACATAGCCTTTGCCGTCTGGCGTGTAGTTGCGCGTGTAAACCAGAATGCGGGCCTGCGCGGCGGACTGCGCCGCAAGAGACGAGAGCAGCCACGATGCCCCGGACATGCAGATGACGAGCCCAGCGATTCGCGAGAAACGGAGAGAGAAGCGCATTCATTCACCTCAACAAAAAACCGTTCCAAGCCTAAACCGACAGCCCTGCTTCCGGCGAGTCGCTCCAGTTCAATAAACTAATACCGGGAACGTATGATTTGGTGACGGCCTGAGCGTAGCGCCGGTCTCCAGACCGGCTGTCGTGTGGGTCTCCAGACCCGCACTCGTCCGAGGACCGTTACGAAATTACGCGGTCAAGGCTCTAGGAACTATGGCGGGATTTCACATCGAGCACTTCGGTTGCAGAGCGGCCCGCGCCGACGGCGAGGCCATCGCAGGAAATCTGCGCGCGATGAGCGAGCTTGAGCCCTTGGCTGCCGACGTGGTGATCGTGAATACGTGCAGCGTAACGGCGGAGGCCGATCGCGCCGCGCGCGCCTTCATCCGCCGCGCGCACCGCAAGAATCCCGCGGCCAAAATCGTGGTGACAGGCTGCTATGCGCAACGCGCGCCCGACGAATTGGCTGCGATGGCAGGCGTGGCCGCCGTGGTGGGCAACAGCCATAAAGCGCTGGCGCCGGAAATCATCCGGAATTTGACACGCGAATCGGAGCGAACGGCGACCCAGCCGCCGCGACTTGTTCCCGTGGCGCAGCTACTCGCAGCGAGCGGGCCATCCGCCCCAATCTCCGCCCCCATCTGGGCCGACGACCGCTTCGCACACTCCTTCATTGAGGACGTGCACTGGGGCGACACGCAGCCCGCGCCGGGCGCGCAAACCCGGCCCAACCTTAAGATTCAGGAGGGTTGCGGCAACCGCTGCACGTTTTGCGTCATCCCCATGACTCGGGGTCCCTCCAAAAGTCTGCCCCACGCAGTGGTCATGCGTCGGGTGGAAGATTTTGTTGCCGCGGGCGGCAACGAACTGGTGCTCTCCGGCATCAACCTCGGCCGCTGGGGACGGGATGTTGCCGCATCAAGCCGTGAAACGTTTGCCGGACTGGTGCGCTCCATTTTGGAGCAGACCGCATTGCCGCGGCTGCGCTTGAGTTCGATTGAGCCCATGGATTGGGACGATGAATTGATCGTGCTGATGCGCGAATTTGGCGGCAGGCGCTTGGCGCGGCATGCGCACCTCCCGCTGCAATCGGGCTCGGATGCGGTTTTGCGCCGCATGCATCGCCGCTATCGCCCCTGGCACTATGCCGGGAAGGTCGCGGCGCTGCTCGACGCAGCCGGACCCGACCTCACGCTCGGCGCCGACGTGATGGTAGGTTTTCCCGGCGAGACCGACGCCGAATTTGAGGAAACTCTCGCTTTCATCCGCTCACTACCCTTCGGCTACTTGCATCTGTTTCCGTTTTCGGCGCGGCCCGGCACGCGCGCCTGGGCTCTTCACCAGACTTCCCCAGTTCCCCAAGCGGCCGTGGCAGAACGCATCTCCGCTTTGCGCAAACTTGCCGCCGAAAAAAGCCAAGCCCACCGCAGCCGTTTTCTCGGACGCGAACTCGAAGCCATCACATTGCACACGCCCGCAGCGCTCGCCGGGCAAGGACGCACGACGGCTTTGACCGAGAACTTTCTTCCTGTAGAACTAGAGGGCTGCCTCTCTGCCAATCGGCTCGTGCGTGCACAAATCACCGGCCTTTCTAGCGAGAGCACTCTTCTGGCCACAGCCCTCCCGTAAAATCAAACAGCCTTCCCCTGGACGGCATAATCGCTTTCGTACAAGGAATGACCACTGATGCAGAGAACCAGATCCCCATGGGCGTGGCTTGGCATTTGGATGGCGGCGGCAACCATCTTTTGTGGCGCACTTGCCTCCGCGCAAACGCCGCAGCCGCATAGGACGCAGAACGTCATTCTGGTGATGATCGATGGCATGCGCTGGCAGGAGGTCTTTCGCGGAGCCGATCCAGCCTTGCTGCCAATTCCCGGTCCCGAATGGGTAGGAAAATCGGAAGACATGACCGCTGCAGCCGAGGCGCATTACGGCCAGGCCACCGCAGAGGAGAGACGCAAGGCGCTGATGCCGTTTCTGTGGAGCGTGGTGGCTTCTCAAGGCCAGATTTTTGGAAATCGCGACCTGGGTTCGGACTCTCATGTGACCAATGGGCTCGACTTCAGCTATCCGGGATATAGCGAAACCCTGACCGGATTTGCCGATCCCCGCATCAACTCCAATGAGAACCTGCCCAACCCGAATGCCACCGTCTTTGAGTGGCTCAACGCCAAGCCGGAGTTCGCGGGTCAAGTCGCGGCCTTTGGCGCATGGGTGGTTTTCAATGGCATTTTCAATCGCGAGCGGTGCGGATTTCCCGTAAACGCAGGCTACGATCCGTTTACTGCCATTCCGCCCACGCCGGAACTGAACCTGCTGAACACACTTAAGGCCGAAACCGTGCGGATATGGCCGGGTGAGCCCTTCGATCCCATCCCATTTCACACCGCGATCGAATACTTGAAAGTCAAACATCCGCGCCTGCTCTTCATCGGATTGGGCGAAACCGATGAATGGGCCCACAAGCTCGATTACCCCGCCTACCTGGACGCAGCCCACCTTGCCGACCAGTATGTGCGCGACCTCTGGGAACTGGTGCAGTCCATGCCGCAATACAGAGGCACGACAACGCTCATTATTTTGCCGGACCATGGACGCGGCGATGGCACGGATTGGAACACTCACGGCGTCAAGCACCCAGGGTCGGAGCAGACGTGGATGGCGTTTCTTGGTCCCGACACGCCGGCCCTGGGAGAGCGCAGGGCAGGGACGGTCGTGACTGAAAGCCAGATCGCCGCAACATTAGCGGCCCTTTTGGGGCAGGACTATCATGCGGCGGTCCCTCAGTCGGGTTTGGCAATTCAGGATGTGCTGGGTAAATAGGCTTGGGAAATGCGCCTGGGAAATAGGCTCGCCAGGCTCATGCAATCCATCGCCCGGCCGGAGCCCGCCGTCCATTTCAGGCAAAGCCAATGTTATACTCAGTTTGCACTTGTACCATTGCGGCTCGTGGCACACCCTGCCCTGGCCCGCACGGCGCAACACTCGGAGGAGTACCATCGCATTCGATAAACGAGCAGCCAAGAACTTTATCCGCATCAATGACCGGATTCGCGCCCGCGAAGTCCGTGTGATCGACGAAAACGGCGAACAGCTAGGAATTCTCACACCTTTTGAGGCCCTGAAAATCGCGCGGGAGCGCGGCCTCGACCTGGTTGAGGTTTCTCCCACCGCCGTACCGCCCGTCTGCCGCATCCAGGATTACGGCCGCTTCCTCTACGAAAAGGAAAAGAGCGAACGCGCCGCGCGCAAGAAGCAAAAGGTCATCGTCCTCAAGGAAGTCAAGTTCTCCGTCACCGTGGATGAGCATGACTACCAGACCAAGAAGAACCAGGCGGTCCGCTTCCTGGGCGATGGCGACAAGGTGAAAGCCAGCCTGCGCTTCCGCGGCCGCCAGATGGCCCACCGCGAGCTCGGCTACAAGATCATCAACCGGCTTATCCAGGACATTGGCGATGCCGGCATAGTGGAGTTCATGCCGCGCATGGAAGGCACCATCCTGCACGCCATTCTTGCCCCGGCACGCAAGGAAGTGGTGAAGCCGAAGGCCGTTCCGGCCGCGCAAGCGTAGCCGCTTTCGTATTCGCGGAGGGAGCAGGGGCCTTCAGGCCTCTGAAAGATGAAGTTGGGAGTTCCGGCCTTTAGGCTCGGACCTTTTCATCGACCGTTTGTTTTGCCGAACTTACATTCTTGTTTCTTTCTAGGGCGCGAGCCCACCCCCGCCGCAAGCCCGCAACGCGGGCGCAATACGCTAGCCCCAGTCGCAAGACTGGGGTCACGGAGCGGCCGCGTCTCTCAGCCCGCTTGAGCGGGCGTAAGAACCGTTGCCCGCAGTTCCCATTCGTCTTGCATCAGGGCTTGGCCGGTGGGCCGGGGATTCCCCCCCCTACAGCCGAATCCGTCCACCATTTATCGAAGAATCAAGTCCGCGGCGAAGCCGCGCCCAAACCCACGCCGCGAATCCCCGTCGAGCGCTAAGCCGAGGTTCCACGCGAACGCATCGAGCCGCAAACGATGTCATCGTCGACACTGATTTTGGCAACGTACACCATTTTCCACGCAACACAAATCGAGTATCATGGCGCCCAGCGAATTGCAGAACTGCCCCAGCTCCGGCCGGGGAAGTCGAAGTCAGTAGCAAGCTCAAGGGGACTCGTCATGAAGACAGACGCTCGCACGTTGCTGCTGGCATCCGCGGCAACTCTGGTATTGTTCATCCTTACTTCGCCTTGCTACGCCGCAAGCTGCGAAGATCTTCTCAATCTCAAACTCCCGAACGTCACCATCAAAAGCGCCCAGCAAGTGGCGGCGGGCGACTTCGCAGGCCCTGACAAGGTGAAGCAAGCTGACCTTCCCGCCTTCTGCCGCGTGATCGCCTCGGTCAAGCCCGCGCCCGACTCCGACATCGGCGTGGAGATATGGATGCCCATCGGCCCTTGGAAAGGTGTCTTCCACGGCAACGGCAATGGCGGCTTTGCCGGCGCTCTGAGCGCGGGCTATCCCGGAATGGAAGAGGGCCTCAGACGCGGCTATGCCTCCGCCGTTACTGACACCGGCACCGCTCCGGCCACCGTTCTCGACGGCGACCCGCTCATCGGCCATCCGCAGAAATGGGAGGACTGGGGCAAGCTGTCGACCCACGTAATGACGGTGACCGGCAAAGCCATCGCCAAGGCCTTCTATGGCCAGGACGCTACACGCTCCTACTTCACCGGCTGCTCCACGGGCGGCCAGCAGGGCCTCATTGAGGCGCAATACTATCCCGACGACTACGACGGCATCCTGGTGGGCGCGCCAGTCATCGACCGCACCTGGGGCCACGCCCTCGCGGTGTGGGACCTCCAGTCGGCCAATCTCCAGCCCGGACGTCAATTGTCGAGCGCCAAGCTCGCGCTGCTGCACAGCGCCGTGCTTTCGGCCTGCGCCGCCAAGGGCAACGGCCTGGCCACTGATCCTTTCCTCAGCGATCCCGAGGCATGCAAATTCGATCCCGCCATGCTCGCCTGCAAAGACGCCAACTCCGACGCCTGCCTGACCCCCGGCGAAGTCCAAACCGCGAAAGCCTTCTATTCCGGGCCCGTCAGCTCCGCCGGCCGGCCCCTCTATTACGGCTGGCTGCCCGGCAGCGAAGCGCCCGGCCCCTCCGGATGGACTTTTCTTGAGACACCGTACAAGGGGGAGGCCCCCTTTGATGGCCTGTTCAAATGGGTCTTTGGCGCCGGCTGGAATTGGCGCGATTTCAATTTCGAGCGGGATATGCCCAAAGTGAACGCGGTGCTCGCACCTTCCGTCAACGGCGTCACCAGCGGAGACGTGGGCCGCTTCCGGGCGCGCGGCGGCAAGCTCGTCATCTTCCAGGGCTGGGCCGATACGTTGGTGGCGCCGGAACAGACCCTCCATTTCTACAACGGCCTGGGCAAAGAGTTTGGCGGATTGGCGAAGGTCCAGGATTTCGCCCGCCTGTTCATGGCGCCGGGCGTGATGCATTGCGGCGGCGGTGCGGGGCCCAATGTCTTCAATGCAGCCAATGGCGGCCTGCGCAAGCCGCCCACCGGAACGCCTGGAGACGATCTGTTCACCGCCATCACCCAGTGGGTCGAATCCGGCATTGCGCCCGCGCAGATTATCGCCACCAAATATGTCGACGATGCCCCCGCCAAAGGAATCGCGATGCAGCGTCCGCTCTGTGCCTATCCGCAAAAGGCCTGGTACAAGGGCGCCGGCGATACCAATAAGGCCGACAGTTTCGTCTGCGCGATTGCGCCGCCTCACAGATAATCTCTATCGGTTCTTTTCGGGAAGCGGGATTTGAAAACCCTGGGCTGGTGAGAGTCTCGAAAGGGCACGGATTTATCCGTTGTGTCTCGCAAAAAGTAAGTCCGAACACAAAACCTTCCGTTTCGTAACTGTTAAGACGAACAGAGAGATCGGAGAAGCCACGCACATTCGCATTCATCTGTGCCATTTGCCGGAACCGCCAGAGTCCTTAAGAAGAATGGTGAATCTATTGCGCCGATTTGCAGAAAATTAAGCGCATCCGGCGCACAATGGTTCCATGCTGGTTGCATCCGATCTCCACCCTGGCCCGAACCAAGGCCCGATTGAAGCGTCAGGGATGTTCCCGGTCCAAAACGTCGGAGGTCCACCCGGTCCGTACCCCTCCCCCTCCAACCCCACCCCCCTATAAATAAAGAAAGAAATAAACACGAAAAACGGGCTGTGAAACTGTGGAGCGCGGAACCAATGCAGATTCAGCAATCTACAGACAAAACCGCCCAACCCCACAGAAACTGTGAAACTGTGCAACTGCGAACGGCTACGGAAAGCGGCGATATCCTAACCACGGCAGTGACGCCAATCGTTGATAGCACGATTTTTAAAATGGTAATATCGGTTCATTCGTGACCTCACCAATTCCGGCCTGACAAGCACCCCGCAGTGGCGCGTGCTGCGCCACTTGTTCGACGACGCTCCCGCCAACCTGCGCGGCAAAGTCATCGGCATCTATGGAATCCTCTTCACTTTCAACGCGGCTGCCTGGCTGTGGGCGATTGTGGCGTTTCGCCACTATCCGCTGCTGCTGGGTACGGCGCTGCTGGCCTACAGTTTCGGCCTGCGCCACGCGGTCGACGCCGATCATATTGCGGCCATCGACAACGTGACGCGCAAACTGATGCAGGAAGGCAAGCGCCCAGTGGGAATCGGCTTCATGTTCTCATTGGGCCACTCCACCGTCGTGGTACTGGGCTCGGCAGCCATCGCCGCTACGGCTCTCGCCTTGCAGCACCGCATGGACGGGGCGCGCGTGGTGGGCGGCGTGATCGGCACACTGGTCTCCGCGCTTTTCCTGTTCGGCATCGCCGCGGTCAACATCGTGGTGCTGACCTCCATCTATCGCGCTTTTACGCGCGTGCGCAATGGCGCACCTTATGTTGACGAGGATTTCGACATGCTGCTGGCCAGCCGGGGATTTCTCTCGCGTCTGTTCCGGCCCATGTTCGCCATGATTCGCCGCAGTTGGCACATGTATCCGCTGGGCCTGCTCTTCGGGCTGGGCTTCGATACTGCGACCGAGATCGGGTTGCTAGGCATCTCCGCGGCCGAAGCCTCAAAGGGACTGCCGCTGTGGTCGATCATGGCCTTCCCGGCGCTGTTCGCCGCAGGCATGTCGCTGATCGACACCACCGACAACATTCTGATGCTGGGAGCTTACGGCTGGGCCTTCATCAAGCCGGTGCGCAAACTCTACTACAACATGACGATCACATTTGTCTCGGTGGTAGTGGCGCTGGTGGTCGGCGGCATCGAGGCCCTGGGCCTGCTCGCCGGCGAGTTTCACTGGAACGGCCTGTTCTGGAATGCGGTGCTGAAACTCAACGGCAACTTCGGTGCCCTGGGCTTTTTCATCATCGGGATCTTTGCGCTGAGCTGGGTCCTGTCCATCGCCATTTACAAGTGGCGTCGTTTCGACGAACTCGAATTCGGCGATTGAACGGGGCGCTTCGCGGTCTCGGCGCATTACCGCGGCATCGCCTTCGTTCCCGCGATGTGAAGAGAGACTACGGGCGTGTTCGACGACGGTTGCCCGCCGGCAACGGAGATGGCATAATCTCCCGGCAGAACCGCCCGATTACCCTTTTCGTCCACCTCGCTCAACTGTCGCGGCGTTAGCGTAAATTGCACGCGCCGTGATTCGCCTGTACGTAAATGAATCCGCTCGAAACCTTCCAACTCCATGCCAGGTGATACCGCCGTCTGAGGAGGCTTGACGTAAAGCTCGACGACTTCATCGCCGTCGCGCGGGCCGGCATTGCGTACCTCGGCAGTTATCGTGACAGAGTCGCCGGCGTGAATTGTGGCGCTGCTCGCGTGCGGCGCGCCGTAACTGAAGTGCGAGTAACTTAGGCCGAAGCCGAAGGGATACATAACTTCGCCCTTGAAGTAACGATAAGTTCTGTTACTCATCGAGTAATCGGTAAATGCAGGCAAATCGCTGGTCGAGCGATAGAAGGTAACCGGCAGGCGTCCCGCGGGATTGTTCTTGCCAACGAGAGTTTCTGCAATCGCGTCGCCGCCCTCTTCGCCGGAATACCACGCCGCGAGAAGCGCATCCGCGTGCTCGTTCACCCACGGCACGGCCAGTGCGCTTCCTGACGTTAGCACCACAATCAACGGCTTGCCGGTGGCGCCCAGCGCTTCCAGCAGGCGCTCCTGCGCTGCGGGAAGTTCAATGCTGGTGCGGTCCCCGCCGTCGAAGCCATCGACGTGCACATTCATCTCTTCGCCCTCAAGATTCGGCGAGAGCCCGACAAATGCGACGATAGCATCGGAGTTCTTTGCCGCGTGAATGGCTTCGTCGAGCAAACTGTTCACGGGCGGAACCCACTCGAGATCGACCATACGGTCGTTGGGAGAATGCACATACTCCACACGAAGGTCGTGCGGCTGCGTGTCTGCAAAACTGAGCCGCGCATTGGCTGGACTGCTGTGGCCGTCCATGACCAGTTTGCCGTCGACGTAGAGCCGGATGCGCTCGAGCGATCTGCCTGCAGGTTGCTGCGCGGTGGAAACGCCGCCACCGGGATCGAAGGACATGAACCCGCGCGGTCCACGCACGCCCAACACGTAATCGCCGGCCGCAGGCGGCACTAACTCGCCGGTCCATCGCACGGAGAATGCCGTCGCAGGAAAGTCCACCGTCGGCGTCACGCGGTTCCAATCGAAATTGATCCTCGCGTCCACGCGCACCATCTTCGGCGCGCCCTCAAATTGCAAATTGTCAAAATATTCGCCCTTCAAGCCTACGGTCGTGAGCGAGGCATCCGTGCGCAGATACGCCGAGGGAACAGGCGCGGGCGCGCCGTCGGCGAGGATCGATCCCGGAGCGTACTGGATGTTGTCGCGGCCGAATTGCCGGCGCATCCCGTCGAGAGGTGAGATAGGATGCGATGCAACTCCGTTGTAGTTGCCTTCAATCGATTCGAGAAGATCCGCGGTTGGACCTACAACCTCAAGCTTGCGGATCGAGGGCTTGAACGGAAGCGTACCGTTGCGATTCTTGAGGAGCACGATCGATTCACGCGCTGCTTCGAGAGCCAGTTCGCGATGCGCCGCCGAATCGACCTCGGAGTACGGAATCGTGTTAAACGGTACAGATGCCGGCGAATCGAACATGCCCAGCCGCATGCGCGCCGTAAACAGTCGCGTCACGGCGGTGTCGATCTCAGCTTCGTTCACCAAATGGTCGGCGACGGCCTCGCTCAACGCCTTATACGCCGAGCCGCAATCCAGATCGGTCCCGGCCTTGACGGCGTCGGCATCTCCCTGTTCCGGGCTGCCGGCAAAATGATGGCCGCGCACGATATCGTCCACCGCGTCGCAATCGGAGACGACGTACCCGTTGAATCCCCAATCCTGACGCAAGTGCTTTTCGAGCAACATGGAGTTGGCGCACGCCGGCGCCCCGTCGATGGCGTTGTACGCGCACATGATCGAGTCCGCGTGACCGTCCACGATGGCGGCGCGGAATGCAGGCAGATACGTGTCCTCGAGATCGTGATCGGAAATGTCGACGTTGAAGCCGTGGCGCGACGGCTCCGGCCCACTGTGCACCGCGAAGTGCTTCGGCGTGGCCACCAGCTCAAGGTAATGGGGGTCGTTGCCCTGCAGTCCTTTGACAAAGTCCACGCCCATGCTGGCGGTTAGAAACGGATCTTCGCCAAAAGTCTCCATTCCGCGGCCCCAGCGCGGATCGCGAAAGATATTAATGTTCGGCGACCAGAAGGTGAGCCCTGCGAAACGGCTGCGATCATCGTGACGAATGGCCTCGTTGTACTTGGCGCGACCCTCGACCGCAATGACCCTCGCGACCCTGCTCATGAGCGCGGTGTCCCAGGTGGCCGCGAGGCCGATGGATTGCGGGAAATTGGTCGCAATGCCGTTGCGCGCCACGCCGTGCAGCGCTTCGTTCCACCAGTTGTAAGCAGGTACGCCCAGCCGCGGAATGGCCGGCGCCACATCCAGCATCTGGCTCACCTTTTCCTCGATCGTCATGCGGCTGGCGAGATCTCTGGCGCGGGCTTCGGCGGCAAGCGCGGGATTGAGATACGGGCAGGACGCCGCGCTGCACGTTTGCTGCTGGTTTGCCGCCGCCTGCTGCGCCGGCGCCGAAATCCGCGCCGGAATCAGCACACTGATTGCCGCAAGTAAGATCACTGGTTTTTTCATGGTGGCTCTTAGCTCAAGTTGTTTCTGGCCGAAGAGTATCACGCTGGATAGCTTCCCTGCGGGGGTCTGGAGACCCCCGCTACAGCCGGTCAGGAGACCGGCGCTACATGTTCAGGAGACCGGCGGTACAGGATCTCGTCGCGCGTGGGAAATTTGAGTTAGCGTTTCGCGCGCAGGCTCGATGCGCGGACTACGAGCTGCGGGGCGGCCAGCGCGCTTTTGCGAGGCACCGGCGTTTTGCTCTCTGCCATTTTCAGCGCCTGCGTCGCTGCCATCTTGCCAATCATCTTGCTGTTCTGGTCCACCGAGGTCAGCGGTACACGGAGAAAATCCGAGTAAGAAAGATTGCCGCATCCCACGACTGCAATGTCCTCAGGAACGCGCAATCCCGCGTCGATGATGGCGCGCATTGTGCCCAAAGCAACCGGATCGTTGAAGCAGAAAATGCCATCCGGCAACGGCTTGAGCGCCAGCAGCTTAACCGTGGCCGAATAGCCCGCCTTATCGCCCTCATGGTCGCCCGAAGGCCCGATGGAAACAACATGCCCCGCCAAAGAGGCCATCTGGTGCGATGCCAAAGCCTGCTTGTATCCGTTGAGACGGCCGATGGCCGTGCTGACCTCAGGCCCGCGAATGTGCGCAATGCGCCGGCAACCCTGCTCAATCAGGTGCGTGGTGGCGAGCACGCCGACTGCGGTATCGTCGACGCCGACGAAGTTCGATTCGAAGCCGGGAAACTGCCGATCCAGCAGGATGTAAGAAACCCTCTGCTCTTCGAGTTGCCGGAAACTCTCCACGGTCAACTGCGAGGAGGCAATCAGCATCACGTCTACGCGCCGCGCCAGCAATTGGGCAATTTCTTCCTGCTCCAGAGCCGGATCTTCATCGGACGAGGAGATGAAGAGACTGTATCCCTTGCGCCGCACCTCAACCGAGATGGCTTTCGCGATTTGCGCAAAGAAAGGATGGAGCAGGTCGGGCACTACCAGGCCGATGGTCCAACTGCGGCCGGTGATGAGCGAGCGGGCAGCAAAATTGGGCTGATAATTCAGCTCCTTCATCCGCTTCAGCACGCGCTTGCGAGTTTGCTCGCCGATGTCGGGATGGTTGCGCAGGACCTTGGAGATGGTGACTACCGACAGGCCCAAATCCTGCGCTATATCTTTGAGCCGCGCAACCATACTCCGAGCGCCTCCACGCTGCATTCCATTTCCAATGGAAAAGCAAATCCCGAATAAACCCCAGTGTACATAACGATGCTGGCCTGAAGAGATGGCGCGGATGAAAGCAGCAACTAGATTTCAGTCGTCAGCGGCCACACGCGAGCGGAGCTTGACAGGGGCACTGCGGCACTTCTACCTTTCCAGACTGCAATTTATTTCATGACCAAATCAACCCGCGATTGCGTGTGCCCGGGAGGCAGTCCCATGCAAGTGAAGAGAATTCTGTTTGTTGCCTGCTTGCTTTCGGCTATAAGTTTGCATGCCCAGGCGCCTGCCGCTCCTGCTTCGCAGACGCCGACGCCAACAGCGCCTCCCACACCGGGAGCGCCGCGAGCTCCGCAGCAGCCGCCTTCGGTTGTGGCAGGAATCCCCGTGAACTACGACGAGGCGAAGGTGGGCGAGTACACATTGATCGACCCGCTGACGCTGGACAACGGCAAGCATGTGAAGGATGCGAAGACATGGTGGACGAAGCGGCGGCCGGAGATTGAGGCGATCTTTGAGACCGAGCAGTACGGGCGCGATCCCGGACGGCCCGCGGAGGAAAGTTTCGACGTGACCGACAAGGGCACGCCTGCGCTCAACGGCAAAGCGATTCGCAAACAGGTAACGATTTCGTTTTCAAAGGACCCGACTTGGCCGAAGATTCACCTGCTGATTTATTTGCCGGCCGTGGCGACGAAGCCCGTGCCGATGTTCTTCACCATCAACTTCGGCGCGATACAGAGCGCGGTGGACGATCCCGGCATCACGCCGATCGAAGTATGGGATCCGCGGACGAACAAGAAGATGCTGCCTCCGCCGGGGCGCGGATTTGGGCGCATCAATATAGAGCCGCTGCTCGATGCAGGATTCGGTGTGGCGACCTATTATTACGGCGACGTCGATCCGGATTTTCTCGCCGGCTTCCCAAACGGCATTCGCGCGAAATATCTGAAGCCTGGGCAGACCGAGCGTGCGCCCGACGATTGGGGCGCGATTGCCGCGTGGGCGTGGGGCATGAGCCGCGTCGAGGATTATTTCGAGACGGACACGGCGATCGACGCCAAGCGCGTGGCTATCCACGGCGTGTCGCGGCTAGGCAAGACGGTGATGTGGGCCGGGGCGCACGACCAGCGTTTTGCGTTGGTGATTGCAAGCTGCTCGGGCGAGGGCGGAGCCGCGCTGAGCCATCGCGATTACGGAGAAACCATTGCCCATTTGACGGCGCCGACGCGCTATCCGTACCAATTTGCCGCGAACTACGCCAAGTGGGGAGGCTTTCCTGACAAGGCGCCAATGGATGCGCACATGCTTATCGCGCTGATTGCGCCGCGGCCGCTGCTGCTGCAAACCGGCAACACCGATTACTGGTCCGACCCCAAGGGCGAATTCCTGGCCGCCGGCGCGGCGGGACCGGTGTACAAATTGCTCGGAAAAGATCCGCTCGACACCGATGGGTGGCCCGCCGCGAAGACGCCGATTCTGCACGACCTGGGTTATTACATGCATGACGGCGGCCACGGCATGATGCCCACCGACTGGGATATCTACATCCAGTTCATGAAAATGCATTTGCATCCGGAGCAGTAGCGTTCTTCAGAGGGAAGCCGCGCAAGTTTGCAAAGAAACAAAAGGGAGGGAATCGATGCGCGAAGTGAGGAGAGCAGCATGCGCCCTATCTGCCGTGCTCGCGCTGGGATGCGGGGCCGCGATTTTTGCGCAGAGCGCGCCCCCGCAGTTCGTTTCTGACAAGCTCGAGCAGGGATTTCGCACACCGCCCGACAGCGCCAAGCCGCGCACGTGGATGCACTGGACCAACGGCAACGTGACGGAAGAGGGAATCACCAAAGATCTGGAGTGGATGAAGCGCGTGGGCATCGCGGGATTCCAGATTGCGGATGTGGCGGCGGGCAGCGGCCAGGTGGTGGAGAAGAAAATCAACTTCGGCACGCCGGAGTGGTATCACGCTATTCGCCACGCTGCCGAAGAGGCCCAGCGGCTGAATCTGGAAATGTCGATCTTCAGCTCGCCGGGCTGGAGTGAAGCCGGAGGGCCATGGGTCAAGCCCGAACAGGCGATGAAAAAGCTGGTGTGGAGCGAGACGCGCGTGGAGGGACCGCAATCGTTTGACGCGAAACTGCGGGAGCCACCCTCGAATGAGGGACCGGTGCGCGACTTGAGCGCGGGCGCCAGGCCGGATGCGCCGAAGTTCTATCGCGACAGTGCAGTGATTGCCTATCGCACGCCGGCCGACGCGCGCGACATGGCCGCGTTGCATCCCAAAGCAACCACCAACAATGGGCCCGTCGACATAACACCGCTTGTGGACGACAGCCTGAACACGTCCATCAATATCGCAGCTCCCAAGGAAGGCGGACCGGCGTGGCTCGAATATGAGTTCGATCAGTCGTTCACGGCGCGCGCGTTGTCGCTGGGTTGCCACAGCAGGATTCCCGTGGGCCGCATTCTGGCCAGCGATGACGGCATTCATTTCCGCACGATCGCGACAATGCCCGGCCCGCAGGGTTATCACGGAGCCGCGATCCGGACGTTTGCGTTTCCGGCGATGACGGCAAAATTCTTTCGCATTGAATTGGATGGCGTGGGGTTGCTGCCCGCGGCGGTGATTCATGGCGGCACCGCGATTCCCGCGCCGCAATATACCCTGACCGAAGCGATTTTATATGCGGATGCGCGCGTGAATCGCTGGGAGGACAAGGGAGCTTTCGGCAGCCTGATGGATCGCTACGAGGGGGTGCCCACGCCTTATGCACCGGAATCCGCCGTCGTCGATCTCAAAACTGTTGTTGATCTTACCGGCGATCTCGACAAAGACGGCACACTGCATTGGCAGGTTCCCGATGGGAATTGGACGATTTTGCGCATGGGCTATTCGTTGACAGGCGCGATGAATCGGCCTGCGACTGCGGCGGGAAGCGGCTACGAAGTGGACAAGCTGAACGCGAAGTATGTCGCGCAATATTTTCACGGGTACATGGACCCCATCCACGAGGCGCTTGGCGATTTGACGGGAACATCTCTGCGCTACATGACGATGGATAGTTGGGAAGCGGGCATGCAGAACTGGACCGATGACATGATCAACCAGTTCAAAGCGCGGCGCGGCTACGATCCCACGACGTGGCTTCCGGTTTTGGCGGGGCGGGTTGTGGTGGATGGGCCGGCTTCCGAACGGTTCCTCTGGAACTTTCGGCGCACCCTGGCCGACATGTTTGCCGACAACTACTACGGAACGATGGAAAGCGAGCTCAAGAAGCTCAACATGGGCAGTTATGCCGAAGCGTCCGGCGTGGCGTTGGAGATTCCCGAAGACACACTGCTCAACAAGAAGTATATTGATGTGCCGATGGGCGAGTTCTGGGTGCGTGCGCTGCATCCCGAGTCGATGTACCTGGTTGATGTGCGCGGCGCGGCCTCGGCGGCGCATGTGTACGGAAAGCCGATTGTGGCGACGGAGTCGTACACCGGCGGCGGATACGAAGCGCCCTATACCCTCAAGAAAATCGCCGATTTCTGGTTTGCGCAAGGCGTGAACCGGCTGGTGTTTCACACCTCGGCCGAGCAGCCGCTCGATACCAAGCCCGGAAACACGATGGTGGGCACGCACATCAATCGCAATATCACGTGGGCCGAGCAGGCCGCGCCGGTGATGACATACTTTGCGCGCGTGAGCTACATGCTGCAGCAGGGAAGCCCGGTCGCCGACCTCGCGTATTTGCTGCCGGAGGGCGCGCCTTCGACCATGCCGTTCTGGGGCGCAGGCCTGGTTCCTGCGCCGCCCGCAGGATACGATTACGACTACCTGAATACCGACATTCTGCTGCACCACACCAGCGTTGCCGCCGATGGGCGCATTCATATCGATGGCAGCAGCGCCATGCCGGAAGGCATGAGCTACCGTGTGCTCCTACTGCCGCCAACGGGCGAGATGACCCATGATGTCTTGACGAAGCTTCATTCTCTGGTTGCCGAGGG
>JARLFZ010000052.1 GCA_031296305.1 Occallatibacter sp.
CGCTGGGCGCAATCGACTCCGATCTGAACTGGAAACGCGGCGTGCCTACCGTGGGCGTACAGGGTATTACAGCGCGCGGGCCTGGCGGCGTAGATGAGTACCTGGATTGGGCCGCACCAGCCTATGCCCGGTTGTACAAGTACACCAATGACCCGCACTACCTGGATGTCGCGCGCATCCTTCTGCTCGACACCAAGAGCATGCTGGCCTTGCCGGGACGCACTTACGATTTGCTGGGACCGGGTTGGCAACAGGAACACTGGGGGATGGCGATGAATAGAGGTTTTGGAACCCACCGCAGTTGGCTGCCATGGGTTTCAGTCAACCATCTGCACAGCATCACCGGCCTGGAAGAGTTCGATCCCGCCCTCTATCAAAGGCTGGCCAAAGGGGATTGATGTTCGTCGTGTCCGTGCTCGGCCGCGATTTTTCTGCGGGACAAATGCCAGTCTTCTGCCATCCGTTGACATGGGCGGAGAAACGCTGTACAAGTGCCGCGTCGTCGAGATAACGTTTACCACACCCATTCAGTGTGTCGGAGTTTGCTCGGCTGACCATTGCTTAAAAGGAGAGAAATGAAAACTGCCATCGTTTTAGCACTGCTGGCTACAGGCATCTGCTGGGCTCAACCCCCGGCCGACTGCAAGCCTTCGTCGCTTAATATTCCGGGGGCTCCGTACCCCTGTGTTTTTCCTGATCATCACGCCATGTTCCGCGTGGCGGCGCCCAATGCGCAAGCTGTAAAGGTCCGCGTTGGCGCCGGCTTTGACATGACGAAAGAAGCGGACGGATTGTGGTACGCCACGACCACGCCGCTCGTGGAAGGATTTCACTATTACATGCTCACCATCGATGGGGCCTCTGTGTCCGATCCGGCCACGCAGACATTCTTTGGCAGCGGTGCATGGAGCAGCGCCATTGAGATTCCCGCAGCAGACGCCGATTTTTACAGCCATAAGGATGTACCCCACGGCGTGGTGAGGGATCAGTGGTACTTCTCCACGGTGACGCAACAGTGGCGTCGCTGCATGATCTACACTCCTCCCGATTACGACACGAACAAAAAGGTAAGTTATCCGGTTCTCTACCTGCTGCACGGCTGGGGAGAAAACGAGTTGGGCTGGACCTTCCAGGGACACGTGGACCAGATCATGGATAACCTGATCGCCGCGGGCAAGGCCAAGCCGATGATCATTGTGATGGACAATCTGAACGCGGTGAAGCCCGGCGAGGATGGAACGATCTACAACGCACGCGGTGTGCTGACGCAGGCCGTACCTCAGCCTCAACCGCCCATGGGAGCTCCGCCGGCAGCACCACCATCGGGTCCCGGCGGACAGCGGCCTGCCGGAGCTGCGGCGCCGGCTCGTCCGATGTTTCGTCTGAGCACGACATTCACCGAGATGATGTTCACCGATCTGATTCCCATGGTCGAGAAGAGTTACCGGGTCGCGCCGGCCCGTGAAAATCGCGCCATGGCCGGTCTTTCGATGGGCGGAATGCAGACCTTTACCACCGGACTGGAGCATCTCGACAAGTTTGCCTATCTGGGCGGGTTCAGCGGCAATTGCGGCGGCTTCGGCGGCGGCGCATTCGACGCGAAGACGACCTGCAACGGCGCATTTGCGGATGCGGCGGCATTCAATAAACAGGTCAAGGTGCTGTTTTTGTCTACGGGCTCCGTGGAAGGCCCACGCGTAAGACAGTTCAGCGATGAACTCACACAGGCCGGCATCAAAAACGTGTACTTTGAATCTCCCGGAACCGCGCATGAGTGGCTGTCGTGGCGGCGAGCCCTGGCTGACTTCGCTCCAAGACTTTTCCGGTAGCTCTGCTGAAAGAGAGTTCCGGTTGACATACCGTTAGCAAGGAGTTGGGAGATACCAATGAATCGACGTGAATTCTTAGTGGCTTCAGCGGCAGGTGCCGCCATTTTGCAACACGGGATGACGGTCTTCGCCGCTACAGCAGAAAATCTCCAAGTCGCAATCGATGCATCGAAGAGCCGCGGGCCGGTGAACCCGATGATCTTCGGAGGCTACATGGAGCCGGCAACCACAGGCGTGTGGTCCGAGATGCTGACCGACAGGAAATTCGCCAACCCGATTACCAGTGCAGTTGCGGCGCCCACGAATTCCTTTTTCCGCCGCTTTCTGGGCGAGCCATTCAAGCCGGTGGGGCCGGAAGGGACTGTCGAAATGGATACCGTGCTGCCTTTTGTGGGCAAGCACAGCCCGCGCGTTAAGCTTGACGGCTCCGAGCCCCGCGGTATTCGGCAATCCAAATTGCATATGGCTGCCGGCAAGGCCTTTGAAGGTCACGTCTATCTTGCCGGCAGTCCCGGCGCCAAAGTTGTGGTTCGCCTGGTCTGGGGGCCGGGCGCCAGCGACTCTCAAACCATCGCGATTCCAGCGCTGTCGCACGAGTACCGAAAATTTCCGTTGCAATTCACTCCCAGGGCCGACAGCGACGATGCGCGCCTGGAAATCCTGGGCACAGGCAGCGGCACGTTTCACATCGGGACTGCTTCGCTGATGCCTGCCGGCAATGTGCAGGGATTTCACGCCGGCATGATACGGCTCTTCAAAGAAGAAGGATTCAAGATGCTCAAGTGGCCCGGCGGCAACTTCGTCTCCGCTTACGACTGGCGAGACGGTCTTGGCGATCGGGATAAGCGCCCGCCGCGCGTGCAGCCGATGTGGTCCGAAATGGTGGAGTCGAACGATGTCGGCCTTCATGACTTCATCGCCCTCTGCCAGCTGGTCGGAGCCGAGCCCGATTTAGCGATCGACAGCGGATTCGGCTCGGCGCGCGAGGCGGCCGAAGAAGTGGAATATTGCAATGGCTCCGTCGCGACGCGCATGGGCAAGATGCGGGCGGAGAACGGCCATCCCGAGCCTTTCAATGTCGTCTACTGGACCATCGGCAATGAGATGTACGGCCCCTGGCAGTACGGCCACATGTCGCTGGACCAGTATTGGGTGAAGCACAACACCATCGTCGAGGCCATGAAGAAAGTGGACCCGCGCATCAAGGTGACTGTGTCCGGGGCCAGCATCTGCGAGAAGTCCATCGGCGGCGCGGAGAAGAAAGGCAATTTCTTCCCCAGCGTATGGGAGCCGCCCATTACAGAAAAGTTGCCCTATGAGTTCGGCAGTGTGTATGACTGGGACGGCTGGCTGCTGGAAAAGTGCGCAGACAACATCGATTTTCTCTCCGAGCATACCTACGCTTATCCCGACCTGGCATTCGATGCCGAGAAGCAGCTCTTTGTGGATGTCCACGATCCGCTCCAGTTCAGAACTCGAAGGCTGGCCAATCGCATCGGCGAAGCCTTTGAGGCATGGGATAAGTATGTCGAGAAGATGCCGTCGTTGAAAGAGAAGAACATCAAATTCATCTTCGATGAATGGGGCAATCGCCTGCGCTCTGCCTCGGGCAATGGAGGCGGAGGCTTCATGCGGCAATCGGGAATGCTGATGCCTCTCTCCTACGCGCTGTGCCTGCACGAGATGTTCCGTCACTCCGACATGATTGCGGCCAGTTGTGCGACGGGTGGATTGCGCTTATTGACCGACCACACCGGCGAGGCCGTTGGCTTTGCAGCGGAGGGTGTGGTGATGAAGTTGATGCAGACCCACTTTCTCAACGCTCTTCCCGTTGCGGTCGACGGCGATTCGCCCCAGCCGTTGGTGCCCGGCACGCCGTTTGTCGACAGGGGTACAAAGCCCACGGGAAGCCCGACCTATCCTTTGGATGTTCTCGCGGCGTTCTCCAGCGATCGCAAGAAGTTCCTCATTTCCGTGATCAACCCCACGGAAGAGAGCCACGCGCTTACACCGAAAATCAGCGGCATCAAGCTGCGCAGTCAGGGCAAGCTGTATCAGATTGCGCCGCCCAGTGTGAACTCCACCAACGAAGTGGGCAAAGAGCCCGCCGTCAAAATCGTTGAGACTGCGCAAGATGGGCTTCCGCAGACCGTGCGGGTCCCGCCCGTTAGCGTCAGCCTCTACGAATTCGAAATTGCGTGAGCGTGAGCCGCCGTTGTTGTTCTTCCAACGGCGGCGCCTTTTTAGGATGAGAACGACCGCCGCTTCTCAGCGCACTTGGGTGGCGAAGAGCGAGTGGTGCGCAAGAATGAAGAGCGTCTTGCGGTCCGGGCTGCCGAAAACGAGTTGCAGCGGGCGCTCGGGAACGTCGATCTCTGCAATCTGCTTGCCCGAGGGAGAGAAGACGAAGATCTGGCCGTTGGCAACGTAGACATTACCATGGCCATCGACGGCGACACTCTCGCCGCCGCGCTGGGCGAAGGGTTTGAGGTCCGCGAGCGTGCCGTCGGAGTTCACTTTGGCGCTGTAGGTGATGTCTTCCGATGCACTGCTGACATAAATGCGCTGGCCCGGCTCGGCGATGAGAAAACCGTAGGTGTCGAGGTTATCGCTGAAACGCCAGCCGGAAGTCTCTGTTGCGGGGCCTTGCTGGAAGACGCGGCCAGCGGGCAGGAATACACTTTCATCCGTCGACACGTACTCACGCGTCTTCGGCGTGGTCGCATCCGCCGCGAACATTTCCGCCAGCGTCGTAAACCGCATCGTATCCAGATTGAGCTGGTCTTTGAACTCGCCGTTGTTCCACCAGTTGACGGGCAGAATGACGGACGCGCCGGTTTGAGGCTGCGCCGGTTGCGGCGCGAGCAGTGTCAGTTCTTCCGCTGGGCTTCCGGGCTTGAATGTGTAGACCGTGCCTTCCGGTCCTGTGGAGGAGAGGACAAGCAGGTTACCTGACTTGTCGAAGGCGAGGTTGACGGGGTCGAGGGGATTGTCGCGTTCAACGGCGAGGCCCTCTCGCTCCGACCATGAGTAGATTCTCTGGTTGTGACGATCGACGAAATAGAGCTTGCCCGCCGCGTCCACGGCCGCTCCGGAGATGGAGAAGAATCCGTCTTCCAGTTTCTTCACGGTTGCCCCCGGAGCGAGAATTGCAGATGCGTCAGCCGCCGGGGGTGGAAGAGGATTGGCTGGGATGTCCAGCACAGCGAACTCGCGCTCGCGGACATCGCGATGATGCGTGACATCTTCGACGGAGTTTTCGTAGGGGAATCTGCTGGCGCGCAGGAAGGTGCCGCAACCGTTGTTGTCGCAAATGGGGTAGCCGCTTTCCGCATTGACGTGGACATTGCGGAAGTGAATCTCCGACGAGTGATAGATACGGACGGCAGCAGGGAACGGCGCGCGCGAACGCGTAACCCGATAGGCGTGGTAGTTGGCAAAGGTGAGATTGCGGCAGAAGGCGATTTCGAGCGAGAGGGACTCGGGACTCTCGCCGGCCTCTTCTTCGGTCTGCGGTGCGTTGATGTCCCAGTTCTCCACGTGGTCGAACTTGATCTCGTTACGGAGGTGGTGCTCGTTCGAGAGCTCGTAGACGTGGCCGGGCGTTTTGGTGTTGGAGACCAGAAAGCCGGCTTGTGCGAATGTGTTGGGCGTCCAGATGTCGGCGAAGGCGCCGCCACCGCCGTCGGCGATCCAGAGGCTGGGAAACTGGCCGTCCCAGCGCTTGTGCAGATCGGGGTCGGCAGTGTGGTTGTTGTTGTAGGGGATCATGCCGCTTCCGTGGCCGCCGAGGAAGCGCACGTCATCGATGAGGGACTGCTCGCCCGCCTTCCACAGCACGGCTACGGCGCGTGGATTGATGCCTCCCGCGAACATGCCAATCCCGCTGAGGATGTTTGCGCCGCCGGGCGGGGCAAGGATCACCGCTTTAGGTGCGCCCACACCCTGGAAGCCCGGAGCCTCGTCGAGCAGATCGATCTGGGTGAGCGTGGGATGGAGACCGATAAGGACGGTATCGGGCTTGAGCGTAAGCGTGTCGCGCACCACGTAATGGCCGCTTGGGAAGTAGAGCACACGATGCGCGTCGATCGCTTGCTTGAGGGCAGCGGTGTCGTCTGTGGCGCCGTCGCCTTTGACTCCGAGAGTGTTCACGTTGACCCATTCGCTGCTGGACGGCAGAGCGCGGATCGCAGGCGGCTGCATTGCGGGCAACGCAGCGAGCGAAGCCGCTTCATACTTCATGCCGATGGCGCCCATCCGGCCTTCGCCGGGAATGATGAGGCCGAAGTTGAAGGTGTTGACCTGATAGATCGCGCCCTTGCCGGGAATGGTCCTGCCGCTCTCGCGCAGCCTTGCGAAGATCGGCGCGTTCTTCAGAATCGCATTCTCAAAACCGATCTCGGTGAGGGGGTTCTGCTCGAGGCCGATGATCACCACTGGGCCGCCGATGTTCTCAAAGCGCGAGTCCTTCACCCAAAGCTGGTCGGGATAACCAGGATCGATATCGATAGCCGCCGGCACATTGCGAAAGCTATCGCGGATGAGCGTGAGGCCGGCTGCGTGCTCGCGGATAGCGGAATCGCGCTGCTCTTCGAAGGTTGAGTCGATCAGCGTGAACTGCCAGCCGGGCGAAGTCTGTTCGGTAAGGATGCCGTAGCGGCCGCCGTAAAAATGCAGGTCCTCGGCCTCGTTGCCGACCATGTAGATGGCGGCGAGACCGGAGCCGGTGTGAAAGTCCATGTGCGTGAGGAAGGCATGTTGCGCTACGTGGAAGCGGACGGCCACCGCGGCGGGGTTGCCGTCGCCGATCTCGAAATCGATGTTCGTCATCGCCGAGTAGAACGTGCCCTGGTTGGCATCGGCGATATTGTTGTTCGGCGGAACAGTACCGGGCGGCGGGAAGGGAATGGGACCGGCGGCGCGCATGGGGCTGTTGGGCCCGATTCCGGTGAACATAACCATCACGCCCATACCCTTCTGAAAGCCGGGCGTATTGGGCGGCAGCACGAGTACAGGACGTGTGTCGCCGTAGCCGATGAGGCGCACGCCGGGCCACAGGTAGATGGTGCGCGTAATCGTGTACCGGCCTTCGGGTATGAAGACTATGCCTTCGCGTCCTGCGTCTGCCTTGTCGATGGCGGATTGCAGCGCGATGGAGCTATCGGCATTGGCCGCTGGAGCTTCGAGATAAATGGCTTTGGGATCGTCAGGACGCGTTGCAATGACCGATGTGGCGAGGGCCGCCGGACAGAGGCATAACGCAAAAGCAGACAGCAGAGTTCTTTTCACGGATTCTCCCAAAAACGGTGTGCAGCGTGACCCCGAAATCCAGCTTATGCGCGCGGGTGTATAGCGGGAAGGAGCCAGGCCGGGTGCTAGTGCGTTCCGGCCTGCTGGCGGTGCAACTCGGTTTGGAAAGCATTCTCGCGGTCGGCAATGTAGGTCTTGTAGCCGGCCGGATCGATGAAGGCGTTGCGGTCGCCTGCCTTCCAGCGGGCGTACTTGGCGGTCAGATCGAAGTAGCCGCCATGAGCGCCGAGAAAGATGTCGCATGGCAAGGAGTTCAAGACTGCGAAGCCGCGGTTGTAGTCCTCGGCGATACCGGGGTAGGTCTTGTTGTCGACAAGTTTGTAACCTGCATTCACGTTTGGGCTGCCGACGATGACGATGTGCATTGTGCGCTCGTCTTCGGTTTCGTCCAGGGTCCAGGTGGTGGTTCCCCTGGTGTGGCCGGCGGTGAGGTGGGAAGTCAGGACTGTGCCGCCAAGGGCCACCGTGTCGCCGTCGTGCAGGATGCGGTCGACATGGGTCGCCGGAAAGTGCATGTCGGCCTGGTCGCCGTATTGGAAGTCGGTCTTGCCGCCGGACTCGACGACGGAGACGTCGGCATCCATCACATAGTATTTGGCTCCGGTGAGTTCGAGGATGCGGGCGCTGCCCGCGCAGTGGTCGTAGTGGGCGTGGCTGATGAGAAGGATCTTGACGTCGCTGAGATGGAAGCCGAGGGTCTCGATGCTCTGCTTGATGAGAGGCACGCTGGACTCGAGGTTGCTGTTGATGAGGATGTCGCCCTGGGGCGTGACGATGAGATAGGAGGCCAGGTCTTCGCTGCCGACATAGTACAGGTTGCCGGCGATGCGGAAGGGAGGAAAAGGTCTGGTCCAGCCGGGAGTCTCGAAGGGGGTCTGGGCAGCGGATGATATGGACGCGGCGAGAAGAGCGAAAAGAATAACTGGCCTAAGCCAGGATGAGGGTGTGGGCTTCCCGCTTCTGCGCGAGAAAAGTCGCGCAGGGATGGGACAAGGCGCCGGACTATTGGAATTCATTTTGCCTCCACGGAGTTGGTTTGATTTCTTCGCAAGAGTCTGCATTTTAAGAACGAATTCGCGGCAATTGTACGCCCTCTGGCACAAACTGCAAGACCAACCCACGCGGTAGTTTCCATCGCCAGGAACTCAGCCCCCACTTTCCAGAGATTCAGCCTGGAATGGAGGGTCCCGCGCGCGCCTGCAAAAGCGTATCGAAGGCGCCGCCTTGAAGTGGGGCTAAAAAAGAGCTTGACGACTTTCTATTTGCATTTGTAGGATGTCCTACAACTTTTATGAGCAAGCTCCGGCTAACTCGTATCAAGCACGGTGGTGTGAAGAATCAGGTCTTCGAGCAGCTTCGGGACCGGATCATGGAGCGGACGTGGCCGCCGGGCGCGAGGATCCCCTCAGAGAACGCCCTTGCCGAGGTGCTCGGGGTGAGCCGCGTCTCGATCAGGGAGGCCCTGCAAATGCTCGCTTCCCTGGGGCTATTGGAGAAACGCCATGGCGGGGGCACGTACGTGCGCGAATACACCGGGGAGATCTTCCTCAATCCCCTTCTGCCAGTTCTCGTTCTCGATAAGCCGGACATCCTCCACGTCCTCGAATACAGAAAGATCATGGAGAAGGGAATTGTGCCCCTCGTGGTGAAACGGGCAGGAAGCGCAGAGATAGAGGAACTGGAGGGCGCTTACCGGGCCATGGTAGAACACAAGAACAATTCGCGCGCCTTCGCCGAAGCGGACTTGAGCTTCCATCTCGTGGTGGCCAAGATCACGGGAAATCCCGTCCTCATGAAAGTGAATACCGTCATCACGGACATACTGAAGGTTTCGATGTATGGCATCGTGGACTCGCTCGGCACCTGGGACGGGTTGCACTACCACCGGAGGATCCTGGATGCAATCAAGGCCCGGGACGGAGCGCTGGCGGAAACCCTTATGGAGGAGCACATCGAGCGTACGATTCGGAGACTGAAACGCAAGCGCGGCGTGGATAAGAAATCACACGCCCGAGGGAAGAAGGATGGCTAGACCTGAATTGAGGAGATTCTGAAACGAGTGCGACTCTTCGGATTGAAGGATTGGGGAAACCGACGTGGGGCACCAGTTCCTCGCCACAATCGATAGGGACCGCGCAGCGAGCATCGAAAATGTCGATGAATACCGTTCGAAAAATAGGGCTTGTCATTCAAATTTTCCATGGACTAGGATTCCGTTGTTTTTAAGTAAACCGATTCATCGGCTGGAAGCAGCGGGAAGGTAGATTTATGCCGAAAACGGAGTAAGCGTTTTCCGATGGAGCGAGCAGTTGGGGTTGAAGGGAAGCCATGGCGCATACACCAGGTCACCCAAACCGCTTCAGTTTCGCGTCAGTAAAGGCTGTTCAAAACCCCCGCGATTTTGCTCCCCGGCCTAAGAGCGTGGGTGTAGTTGGAAATCAACTCGAATCAGGCCGCTCAAGGCGGCAGGAGGGTAAGGTCGACCATGTTAAACAATCATGCCAGTGATGTATCCGGAAATGGGCGCGTCGCCTCATTTCTCGTGTCCAATTTCCAGGCCGCAATGCAATCGCACGGCCGCACACAGATCGCGCAGAGAACCTGTACTTTGCTCAGACGAAGCAATGTTCTCATTGCCTGTTTCGTTCTGGCGTTGTTCGTTGCGATGTCATCGTCCGCCAGATTGTCCGCGCAGACCTCAGGCGTAATCTCCGGCCACGTCGACGATGTGACGGGCGCTGTGATTCCGAACGCCGACGTCACGTTAACCAATGTGGGAACCAGCGCGGAACGCTCCACGGTCACCACCGGCGCAGGCGATTACACATTTCCCGACGTGCCCCCCGCAGTCTATAAGGTTCAGGTAACGCACGCGGGCTTCAAAACCGAAACCAGCGAAGCCCTGGAGCTGCAGATTCAGCAATCGTTGCGCCAGGACTTCACGATGCAGGTAGGAGCCGTGACCGCGACGGTCACGGTTGAAGCGACAGGCGCTCTTCTTCAGGCTGAAAACGCTACGATCGGCACCGTGATCGAGAACGCGGACCTGAAGGATATGCCGCTGAACGGCAGAAACTACCTGTCACTGGTAGCACTTGTGGCCAACGCCAACACGCTTTCTCCCACATCAGGTCAGGCCGGCGCGCGTATGGGCACCGATCGCTCCACGCAGTCAATCTCAGTTGGCGGCCAGCGCATCATGTGGGACTACTTCACGCTGGACGGCGTGAACAATACCGACCCTGATTTTGTAACCTATGTCGCGCTGCCTTCTCTGGATGGCATCCAGGAGTTCAAGGTGCAGACGGGTGTCTATCCGGCTGAGTTCGGGCACGAGGCTACACAGGTGAACGTGGTCAGCAAGAGCGGCACCAACACCTATCACGGCGCGATGTACGATTTCATCCGCAACAACACCGCGGATGCAAATCCTTATTGGTTCCCGTACAACGCCGCCCCCCTTAAGGTATACCCCTACAAGTGGAACGACTATGGATTCGAATTGGACGGCGCCATCAGAATCCCCAAAATCTACGACGGCAGGAACAAGTTCTTCTTCATGGTTGACGACGAATGGAGGAAGGTCCGCCAAACGAATCAGGGCAGTGCAACTCTGCCCTCTCCAGCCATAGCGGGTGGCGATTTCTCGGCCTTCACCACCGCCGCCGGAGCTCCGGTGATCATCTATGATCCGGCGACCGGAGACGCCAACGGCTTTGGAAAGACGCAGATCGTCTGCAATGGCAAACTGAATGTCATATGCTCGAGCCGAATCACCTCGCAGTCCACGGCAGTGCTGAAATACCTGGGGACCAGCACGACACCGTACTACTCGGGTGGTTCGCAGGCCGCGAACTACGGGTACACCACCACGGGACCACAGAATCGCCAGGGCTTGACCGTCCGTGGAGACTACATCCAATCCCAGAAGTCGCAGTATGCCTTCCGCTACAGCTCGGGGAAAGAAGACATCCTATCGACTGGATTCATGGGAGCGGGCAGCAAGATCATTACCAACTACTACCAGTACATGGGTTCCAACACATGGACCATCACGCCCCACATTGTGAACGAAGCACGCTTTGGCTATTCCCACTTCTTCAACTCTCTCGGTTTGTTGTCGGCGTACACGACTGACGTGGTGACCGGACTCGGGATTCCGGGCCTCAAAGGCGGCGACCCTTCAACATGGGGCATTCCAGATGTGGCCTTTAACTCGGGACCGACGGGCACAACAAAGAGCATTTGGGGCGCTGCAAACGGCCTTGGGGATCGCGGCGGAGATGGGCCCTACGTTTTGAATGATCCTACCTGGCAGATCGTCGATAACTTTTCGTGGATGAAGGGCAAACATTCCTGGCGGTTCGGATTCGAGTACAATCGCCAGACGTTCAACCAGTTGGGCAACCAGTTCTCGCGCGGGCAGTTCAGCTCCGGGCCTTATGCGACCGCGCTGCAATCGGGCACAATCGGAAACGCTACGCTTTCTGGAGGCGACTCGCTCGCCGATTTCCTGCTCGGCGACCTTTACCAGGCAACGACTGCCGTGGCTGTTGCGGACGCGAATTACGTGCGCAACGTGGAAGCCGTTTACGCCGATGACACCTACAAGATTCTGCCCAAGGTCACCCTCTCGCTCGGCCTCAGATATGAACTGACCCCACCCTGGAACGATACGTTTGGCAATAACTTCAACGTCGATGTCCAGGTGATGCCGAAGCTGGGCGACATCAGCACCACATACGCGCAGAGCCAGTGGCCCTTCTATGTCCGCCAGGGCAACTGTACACCTGCAAATGTGTATCAAGGTCTTTCGATCAAGTGGACAACTGCACTCGGTCCGGCGCCGGTTTGCAGCAACGGAATATTGCCGAACGGTCCGCTCCTCGATACCAGGTACCTCAATTTTGCGCCGCGCTTCGGCATCGCCTACTCGCCGGACGCCAGGACGGTGATTCGCACCGGCTACGGCATCTTCTACACCCAGGACATTGGCAACGCGTACTTCGACATGGCGCGCAACATCGCCGGCCGTGTGACGTATACGAATACGGACTCGGCCACGGGGATTTTCGGTAATTCCAGCCTTACCTGGGCCAACGCAACGCCGGGCGCCGGCGGTGGTGCAATCGCAAATCTTCCTCCCAGCACTGCGTTCTCGAACGCGGTCAGCCATAAGACCAGTTACACTCAGCAGTTTATGCTCAACATCCAGCGGCAGGTTGGACAGGACTGGTCGTTCGAGATGGGATACCAGGGTGCAGTGAGCCGTCATCTTTATGGGTTCAAGAATGCAAACGTTGCGACTCCATACGGATACATTGGCACAGGCACCTCATCTTCAGTTGCGTCCCGTACCCCCTTCGCGAATATGGGGGGGATCCAATATGTGCACGACTGGGGCACTGCCAATTACAACGCGTTCAGCATTAAGGCTACCCGGCGCTTCAGCAAAGGTCTCAACGTGAACGCTTCGTACACTTGGTCCAAATCCCTCGACGAAAGCAGCGGTGTTCGCAGCCAGGGGAATGAACAATTGTTCCCTCAGAACAACGAGTGCATCTACTGCGACTACGGCCGTTCCGCGTTCGACGTGAAAAATCGCTTCGTTGGCTCGGCACTTTACGAACTACCGATCGGACCCGGCAAGTTGGTGCCGGTGAATAACAGAGGGCTGGAAGCGGTGATTGGCGGCTGGCAAGTGGGCGGCAGCTTTACCCACCAGACCGGTCAGGTCGGGTTTCCCCTCCTCGGTTATGACAACGCCAGTATCGCAAACCCGGGCGGCAACATGGATCGGCCCAATTACACCGGGCAGAGTCCCTACCTTAGCGGCAGCGCGAGGTCGCTGAACGTATGGGTAAATAAAGCCGCCTACACTCCTGCTGCTCCCGGTTTCTACGGAAACGTGCAGCGCGGCAGCTTTACCGGGCCTGGGTTTACCAACCTGGATGCCTCGCTGCACAAGGTGTTCGACATGCCTTACAACGAAAAGCATCAGTTGTCGATCCGCTTTGAGGCGTTCAACGCTCTCAATCATCCGAATTGGACCAATCCGAATTTGACTTACTCATCCTCCACCTTTGGCCGCATCGGTAACACGAACTCGATGCGCCAGTTGCAACTTGCAGCGAAGTACCAGTTCTAGCGGCCAACGGACGAAAGTCCGTTTACTGCTGAACTGAATTCATCTGCGCGGATGCGCAATAAACACCACATGGCGACGCGAAAGCGCCGTCATGTGGTGTTGTCATCTGCCCCTGTTTTCGGCCAATGATGCTCCTCCAGCCTGGGCGGTTGCGGCGATTCCTTCGCCGGCCGGCGGCCTGCAGGATGCTTCTATCCAATTCAGTTCCACAGACACCCTCAATGACCTTTCCGGTGATACCGGTTCGGCGCGCCGGGCGTGGGAATGTCGTCTTCGACCTGCGCTCCAATGGCATGCGCGCGAGTCAGTGCCGCGGTGAGGGTGATGCCCGTGCCGGAAACCTGTGCACCGGCTGCGTGCGCAAGAGTGAGCGGCGCAGCGACGGCAATTGAGGCAGCAGGGAATCTGGTGGTGGAGACGACGACCGCCGTCTCATAGTCCGCGGCACCGCCTATGGTGATGGTCTGGCCGGGGCTGAAGCCCGTCGCGGTGGTGACGGGAATAACGGTAGCGCCCGCAGCGGTGGCGGCGCGCACCGCGGTGGCCCCAGCCGTGCCAACCGTCGCGATGACGGCAGTTTCGAGGCTTGCGCCCGTATCGATCGTGACTGTCTGGCCGGCCTCAAAGGCCGCCACGCTGGCGACCTTGATGTTGGTGGCGCCGGCGGCTGAGGGCACCGATAGAGTCGAAGCAGCCTGCAACAGGAAATCCTTGCAGTTGCTTTCGGCATCGACGCCGTCAGGGAAACGGCCCGCGCTCGTATTGATGGCGTTGGCCGCCGCGAACATTCCGAAGTCACCGACCGAACCGGGCACAGGCACGTAGCAGCCACTCTGGTCTAATCCAGAGGTGGCCTGGTAGCCCTGGGCGGCCCACGGGTCGACGAGGCCGCCGTAGTTGAGGCTGTCGACAACCAGGCCAGACGCGTCACGCAACACCATGCTGCCCTGCTTGATTGAGATGGTGCGAACGAAGTAAGGAACGTTAGCGCTGAGCTCGGGCCCCCCGAACCACTGATCGGGCGTCGGCGTCCCCTGGTAGCCCGCGGCCGTGACCGCGGCATCGCGAACCACCGCGTTGATCGCGTGATTCCCAGTCAGCGGTTGGTCGAGCGTGATGCCGTCGCCAAGCGCCTGGACGGGCTCATTGCTCGAATGGGCAAAGGCTGTCGCTGGTTCGAAGCTGATTCCCGTTCCCTGATCGCTGAAGGGAAGATTGGCCGCATGGTTGAACTGGAGCGGAGCAGCCAAGTCGAGGCCCGTGCCTGGATCGACCACGGTCTCACTATTGATGTGCGGCTGGGCGAGAGCCGATGCGAGGTCAATGCCGGTGCCGTTCGGGCCCGGTGTTCCTACGGCGATGATGGTGACCGTTTCCTTTTTCGCGGGGGTGCCTACGGTGATTCTGTCCCCTGCAGCGAAACCGTTCACGTTGCGGACTTTGATATTGGTTGCACCGGCGTTCGCCGTGGCTGAGAGATTCGTGTGGGCCGCCTGCGTGCCCACGCTCTTCACAGTGACGGTTTCGATCCCGTGGCCCACGCTTTCGATGTCCAGGCTGATCTTGTCACCGGGCGTGATATCGGCGACGGACGTCACCTTGATGTTGGCAGCGCCGGCGGGCGCATCCGCTGCCAGGTAGGCTTGCGTGCCCGGCCTGCCGACCGCGGTTACGGTGGCCACCTCGTACTGCTCGACGTCTCCTGCGACAGCAGGGTAGGTGGCGCCGTAGCCAATGGCGATTTTTTGGCCGACAACGAATCCGGAGATGCTCGTGACGGGCACGTTGGTCGAGCCGGTGGGAATCGTAATTACCGGACCCTCTGGCAGGGGTTGCCACAATGTTGTTTGATCGCTCGCGGCCTTCCCGACGCTCGCAATCTTATGGGTCTCCATGTTGGAGCCGGTGTCGATGCCGATCATATCGCCCACCGACATTCCGGCAGTGCTCCTGACGTAGATGGTTGCGTCACCCACTCGCGCAGCGACCGCCAGCCCGGAGTTCGAGAGGCCAAGCAGATAGAAGCCGCCAGCGGCCAGCTCCGTTCCGGCAGGGATCTTGACGCGCGAAAAGATGGCTTGTTGGGCTGGGTGCAGAGTCAGCGTCCAGTTGGAGATGTCAACGCTGGCAGACCCTGCGTTGTATAGCTCGATGAAGGCGTCGGACGCGTTGGCGGGGGGACCGGAATTGATGCGGAACTCGTTGATCCTGATCGGGCTGACGTTCCGCACCTTCTCTGCCGTGGTCTCGTATTGTTTTGCTCCGCTGGAGGCGTTGGTCCACGAGGCGTTGCCAACCAAGTCGCCGTTGGAGGCGACTGGATACGAGGTGACCTTGAAGGTAGCGCTCACGCTTGCTCCCGGCGCGACTGGATCAGCGAAGGTCTTCGACGTTTCGTTGGTGCCGGAGACAAAGGCATTCCACCCCTTGGCAGATACGGAAATGCTCAGCTCGACGTCCTTCGCGGGCGCTCCCGTGGTATTCGTGAAGGTCAAAGTGGTCTCCCGCGAGGAGCCCGGCGTGAAGCTCTGGAGCCCCGGCGGAGCGGCCGTCGCCGACGCGGGCGCCAGGCTCAGCCGCTGCACATCGTAATTTGCGGCCACCACATTCGCCTGCACCAGTTGGTCGGTGGCGTCCGTCGGAAACGTGCCCGCGGCCGTCATCGCACCCTCATAGAAGGTGCCCTGCGAGCCGTTGCTGTTGTCGCCGCCGTTGCCCAGCAGGATGGCCCCCTGCTTGCGCATCGGGTCATAGGTAGCGTTGACCCGCGGTCCGTCGAACATCACCGACAGCTCGCCCCGCTGCGCGTCGCCTCCCATCGATGTCCAGTGGTGCGGTTCGCCCTTGGCCATCGCGGTGACGAATCGCCAGGCGATGTTCGGCAGGTTTGCGCAGAGTTTCGGTCCATCTGGATTCACGCAGCCAACCAGGTTGTTCTCCTGATCGGTCATGATCCACGGGCCGGCAGATTTCCCGTGATACCAATAGGGCGCGTCGCCGTAGTAGGCGGTCTCCATGGTGCCGTTGTCGTCGTCGCGGCTGTCGATCTCGGCGTTGCCATAGTCGAAGCAGCAGCCAGAGTTGAAGTGCAGGCCATTGATGACCCAATACTGTCCCTCGGCCTGGTCGTCAACGGCCGTGCCCTTCGGATTGTCGTTGCGCAGGCCCATGCCCGGCTCGATAAAGACGCCATAGGCCTTGTGCCCCATGATCGTAATCGGCGCCATGTCGGCGACCGGGACATTGTTAAACCCACCCATCGCCGGGCCACTGAATCCGCCGCGGGGCGCCTGGGTGAGGTCGTTGTGTTTGGGCGATTGGTCGTAGATCGTGGCGATCCAGCAGTACGTGTTGGCACAGAACGCGTCCTGCGCGGCCCCGTCGGCGTATCCGCCCGCATCGGGGACCGGCGACGGGGAGGGTTGGACGACGCCGATGTCCAGCGTCTTGCCGTCCGACTGGCGCAGGACCCGGTAGAGGGGGCCGTTGTAGGCGGCATAGAGCGCCCGCGTGGTACTGTGGGCCGCCACGCACGGATCGCCGGCAGCGGCGTAGATGTCACATGGGCCTTGCGGCCTGGGCGGAGCCGCGTTAGGTGTCGTCCCGACCTGTTGCGACCGCGTCAAGGTGGAAGCAAGCAGCGTGAGCGCCAGCGCAAGCAAAAGTGCAGGTGTGATTCTCGTCTTCATGGTGATCCCGTCCGTTTTAGTCGATTTATTTGGGTGCCTCGAATTTTCGCAGGTTCGCTCGGCGAAGCACAAGCGCAATGGAGGGTAAAGGCGAAGCGGCGCAGCTCCAGATTTGACGACGCTAAAGCTGGTTGCGTTTTACCCCATTGCTATGCTTTATAAAATAGGGAGGGTCGAGGGCGGAGACCGGTTTCTGTTTCAGATGCTCGAGAGCTACAAATCTGGCGGCTTCGATGGGCGGGGTCCGAATGGCAGGACCTACGATTGGCAGATGTGGGATGGCACCCCAAGAGGATATGAGGGATTGCTTACCGATGGTTTAATGGCGTTGGCGGCAGCGGTGGAGCGGCCGGCAGCGCACTACGCGCAAGACAAGAACCAAGGAGAGCGATGGATCGCAGAACCTTCAATAAGTTGGCTGGACTTGCCGCAATGGGAGCGTTGGCGGCCGAAATAGAGTTGAGCGCGGCGCAAGCGGCCGGCATTGCGGGCGAAGTGACCCTGGACGACAGCGAATTTCTCGTTGCGTTCGATCCTGCCACGGGCGCTCTCACGCGCATGGAGCACAAGCCGACGAAGTGGATCGTGGAACGGCGGCCCGCGCTGGGCGCCTCTTTCAGGATGCTCGTTCCTATTCCCGGTCGCCGGGCTAACTTCGTGCTGGGACAAAAACAGAAGGCTGCGAGCGTCGAGAAAACTTCAGACAGCCAGGTGCGTATTGTGTGGAAAGATCTGGCCAGCGAGCACGGAGGCGTACTGCCGATTACCCTGACCGCAACCGTGACTCTCAAAAATGGCAAACTTACCTTCGACGCGACGCTTGAGAATAAGTCCACGTGCACGGTAGAGACCGTCGACTATCCGTACTTCGGCGACCTGAATCCTCCGGCGATAAATGCATCGATGACCGCCAGAACGATGTTTTATGGCAATCTCGGCTCCGACGAGATCTATCCGAACTTTGGCAATGAGAAGGGCTACTGGGGCGTAGATTTTCCCATCAAGACTTTCGGATCGCATCGAAGCAATTTTTGCCTGATTCAAGCCGAGACCGAGGGGCTCTATGTGGAATTGTCCGATCCCACCCTGCCCTATTACATGGAATTCACTTTCGAGCAGCATCCCGGCGTGGTGCACGGCGCAGTCATCCCGAAGGCCGATGAATTCTCAGGCTTCCCGGTGCATCAGGAATTCCGCATCTGTCATTTCGTCTTTGCCGATCCCAGTTCGACAAAGAAGCTGGCGCCGATCGTGATGCGTGGCTACCAAGGCGACTGGCATGCGGGCATCGATGTTTATAAAGAGTGGCGCAACACGTGGTTCAAAACGCCGCATCTTCCTGCGTGGGCCAGGGACGTGCACTCCTGGACCATGCTGAGGATGAACACACCGGAAGAAGACTACACCATCTCATACAAACAATTCGTGGAGTATGGCGAGGAGTATGCCAGGTACGGCGTGAAAGCGGTGCAACTGATCGGATGGAACGTCGGCGGCCAGGACCGCGACGATCCCTCGCAGGACACCGACCCGAACCTGGGCACGTGGCAGGAGTTTCATGACGCGATTGCCAAGGTGCAATCGCTAGGTGTGAACGTGATTCTGTTCGGCAAATTGAACTGGGCCGATCTTACAACCAAACGGTACAAGGATGAGCTTTACAAATATGAGGCGAAGGATCCCTATGGCATCCGCTACGAGCAGGGCGGTTACAACTATGTGACGCCGACGCAGTTAGCCGGTATCAACACGCGGCGGCGCGCGGTGATGGACTTTGCTGACCCAGGCTATCGGGAGATCGCGCTAAAGGAATTCCAGAAGATTCTCGCGCTTGGTTCCACCGGCTGGCTCTGGGATGAGATTTGCCACCACTCGGGAGCAATCTACAATTTTGCTCCGGGCCATGGTTACAATCCGCCTGGTTACATCTACGGTGGCGACTTGCCGCTTTCGGCTAGCCTCAGGGCAGCCGCGGACAAAGCGAGCCCCGATTTTATTTTCGCCGGCGAGGGACCTCAGGACTGGCTGATGCAGTACTTCCCGGTGAACGAGTGTGGCGTGAGCGCGACCCCGGTCTGTCAGTATCTCGATACCAGGAATTCGTTGATGATCGCTGGAGTGAGCGGCTTCGACGATCGCGAGCAGTTAAACATGATTCTGCTGAACCGCTGCGTGATTCAATACGAGCCGTTCCTTTATAAGGGACACCTGCATGATTTTCCGCTCACCATGGCGTACGGGCAGAAGATCGATGACCTGCGCCGCAAATACAGAGCCTATCTTTGGGACGCCGATTTTCGTGACACGCTCGGCGCGGATGTGAGCGCCAATGCGACGCACCGCTATTCCGTTTATGTCTCTGCCGGCGGTAAGCGGGCAGTGGTAGTCGTCAACCCAAGCTCCGATTCTGCGATTACTGCCAAGGTAGATCTGCCGAATGCAGGCAAACTCGTTATGGCCACGCCTGAGCGGCCGGAGGCCGAAGTGACCGACGGCACGCTGAAGATTCCCGCCCGCTCCGCTGCTATTGTCATGGAGCTATGAACCAATGCGGGACGAAATCGGGCAATTAGGAGCTGCTGGTTTCGCCGGATTGGGTATCGAAATGAAAGGTGGGGCACAGAATGTCTGGCACGATGACTCCGCGTGAGCGCATCATGGCTGTCTTGAACCGCAAGCCGGTTGACCGCCTACCGGTCGATCTTTGGCATACGCCAGAAGTCGGCGAGGTTTTGCGGCAACATTGTGGCGTGGCGGATGACCTTGCAATGTATCGGGCTCTCAATCTCGACAAGATTGTCTGGGTGTTCATGGATTACCAGACTGCCGCAGGCGACCGCGCAGGTGGGCAAAGCGGCGCCGGCGCTGAAGGGGGCGGCGATCGCACCATGTGGGGCGTGCCGCTGAAACAGATTCAGGCAGGGGAGGCACACTATGCCGAATTCGGCTCCGCGCCGCTGGCCGGTTTCAACGCTGTGGAATCGCTTGACGACTATCCATGGTGGCCAAGGGTGGAGCAATTCGATTATGACTCCGCCGTGGCGAAGGCACAGGAGGCGGCAAGAGAGTTTGCCGTGATTGGGCCGTGGGTTTCGCATTTTGAAATCTATTGTCAGTTGCGCGGCTTGGAGCAGTCGCTGATGGATCTGGTGGAAGCTCCGGAACTGGTTGATGCGATTCTCGATCGCGTGGAATCGATTCAGACGGAGATGATGCAGCGCTTCTTTGCCCGCGCCGGCAATGCGCTCGACCTCGTGTTCATCAGCGACGACATTGCGGGGCAAAGATCGCTCCTGATGTCGCCTGCATCATGGAAGCGGCATTTGCAGCCGCGACTCAAGCGCTGGTGCGATCTCATTCATTCGCATGGATTGCGGGTTTTTTACCACACCGACGGAGCGGCTCGCCGTCTGCTCCAGCCGATTCTCGACTGCGGCGTAGACATTCTAAATCCGATTCAGCACGCCTGCCCAGGAATGGAATTGGAGGAATTGAAGCGTGACTTCGGCCATCGCGTCGTGTTTCACGGCGGCGTTGACAATCAGTTTGCGCTACCACGCGGAACGCCGGAAGACGTTCGTCGTGAAGTTCGCCATTGTCTGGAGACCTTGGGGGCCGACGGAGCGGGCTATATTTGCTGTTCTTGCCACAACGTTCAAGCCGGCACACCGCTCGAAAATATTCTCGCAATGATTGAAACCGCGCAGTGCGAATCCAATCAGAAATAGCCCAAATGATTTCGTTGCTGCGGTTTCGGCTTGTTCACCTGCTCGACGACATTTAGCAGGCCAGACCCGCGGAGTTCTGCCTCCGCAAGCACCTTTCCAGCGCCGCTGAAATCGACGCCAAAATCCCGAAGCGCAGCCGTTCCGTTGGCCGATACCGAATCACAAAAGAACTTGCCCCGGTCTCGGTTTATTTCGTTCGAGAAGCTCGGGTCCAGACCATCACCGTCTGCATGGGGCGCTTGCATCAAGGCGTGCCACTCCACCCTGGGGGCTGGAACGGCGGAAACCCGGGTCCGGCCGCAAGAGAACGGGGGGCAGTGTGGCCGCGGCGGTCTCACTGCATTACAGCAGCAGCGATGAGCGCGTCGAGCGCGGACGTTTGCCGCGTGGCGTCGGCTGAGTCGAAGGGCCCCTGCCAGAAGGCTCCGAACTCGCAGCTCGGGCCCTGGTCGCTGGCCACAATGCTTTTCGCGTTGGCATCGGCGAATGCCTGGTAGCGGGGATCGGGATCCGCAACGTAGAGCGCCATCAAGTTGCGCAGGAAGACGCCCTTGAATTGCGGAGCGTCACCACCCGACAACGATCCCGGATCGGTGAGGATACCGTTCTGAGCGAGATGGGCGATGGCCGCGTTGGCAATGGCTTCGGCCTGCGGCAAAAGCGTAGCGTCGTTGTCGGCGCGGTACAGTTCCACGAGTCCGTCGAGGATGACGCCTTGGTTATAGCTCCACGTGGTGGCGCCGTTATTGGTGCACGTATTGGGATTGGATGAATTCAAACCGTCGTTGATGAGATTTTGCCCGTTGATCATGCCGGAGCTCTTGAACCATGTCCACTCCTGCTGCGCCCAGTTTAGGTAGGAGGCTGAAGCGCTGCCCGACGTGCGGTTGGCCAGTTTGGCCGCGATGGAGAGGAAAAGTTCGTTGGGAATGGCGTTCTTGTAGGTGCGGGCGGTGCTCCACCAAACTCCGCCGCCGCAGGTCGAGTCCCAGCCTCCGGTGATGGCCGTGAAGATGGTCTCCGCCATCGTGAGGTATGCGGGGTTGCCCGTCACGTCGTAAGCGTCAATCCAGGCCAGCGCCCACCAGCCGTCGTCGTCGTAATAGTTATTGACGAAATTTGCGTGCGCTCCCTGTGCTGCGGTGAAGGTGTTGGCGATGGCGGAATAGTACGACGTGTCGCCGCTGACGCGCTCGTAGTTTGCCAGGACGGTGATGGAGTTGGCGGCATTCCACCAGCCAGAGGGAGACGCGTAGAGGCCGGAGCTGCGCAGATACCACTGCTGCAAGGTCTGAATGCCGGATGCGGCTTGTTCAGTGTAGCTTTGCGTTGCGGTAACGGCGCTTCCCGGATTGGCCGTCGGCAGGATGGCGCCACCGCAACCTGCGGAAGTCTGCATTGCTAAGAGGCAGAAGGCAACGATTGGATATGTGCAGGAACTTTTCATCCGGAATCTCTCTTTTCGACCCGCGGCCCCCAACGATTCTACCTGTCCATCGCCAAAGTGCCATTCGACCTCAATGCCTTTTTCTACTTTGATATAGTCCTGGGTAATCAGGGGCCCAAACAGAGCTAAACGCTGGTGAGAAATATCTACTTACCAGGAAGCCGCAGAAAAATCCTATGGCGATGGCAGAACTCCATCTCCCCAAATGCTTTCCCCGACAACCGCAACCGAGCACCTGAATGATCGCAAGAGAAACCAATATAAGCGCTCGAGCCAAAGACCAGCGCGCGCCGGGCTCTGCGATGCCCGCACCCATGAGAAGGCTTTAGTATCAGCTCTGTCGCGATAACAGCTTCCACCGACACAACCCCACCCGTCTTTGGTGCGAGGCAACGACAACCCATCCCAGCATCTGGCGCCGGCCTGGTTGGCAATGTTACAGGGGCCAACGACGCCGGACCCGTCATGAGCCCAAACTGTGGCGCTCCGGCACGCAATAACGCGACCCGGCAGAAGCGCAATGGCCGAAGTCATTGTTTGCGATTTGAATTTGGAATCGGGAAGAGCCGCGCGGATTCTTGGACGGCGGGTCCAGTTTGAAGGATAAGACCTAGAAAAGCGCTCGATGCTGCGTCACTACAGATTTAGCCCCCTCATTGACACTTGCGCCCGGCATTGGATACTATCGCGTGTGCGAGACCGGTCTCTCAGCTGGGCGCTGCGAATGGTCGCGCCCGGAACTGCGAAACCCGCAGCGCCAACGGTACCACTTGAATTGCCTTGGTTTACTGCTGCCCTCCTGGCGCGGCAACCTTTTCACACATTCGAAAGAGTCAAAGAATCGAGGAGCCTAATGGACAGGAGAACGTTCAACAAGCTGGCGGGACTGACTGCGCTGGCTGCAATGACCGAAAACATGGAATTGAGCGCCGAACAGGCCGCCGCCATCACCGGAGATGTGGTCCTGCAGGACAAAGATCTCCTGGTCGCCTTCGATCCCGCATCCGGCGCGCTGACCCGCATGGAGCACAAGCCCACCAAGTGGGTGATCGAGCGCAGGCCCGCTCTGGGCGTCTCCTTCCGCATGCACGCTCCTCTGCCCGCGCAACGCACCAATTTCATCTTCGGCCAGAAGCAGCGCGCCAAAAGCGTGGAGAAGATCGCAGACAACCAAGTGCGGATACGGTGGTCGGATCTCGAAAGCCAGCACGGCGGCGTTCTGCCCATCACCTTCACGGCCACCGTCACGCTCAAAGACGGCGCGCTTACTTTTGACGGCATCCTCGACAACCAGTCTTTCCTTCCCGTCGAGTCCATCGACTATCCCTATTTCGGTGACCTGAATCCGCCCACGCCGGACACGCGCATGGTGGCCGAGCACATGTTTGTCGGCGCTCTCTCCGACGAGGAAATCTATCCCCACTTCAGCAACAATCTCGGCTACTGGGGAGTCCGGTATCCCACCAAGACCTTCAATTCCAAAGAGAGCCAGTTCTGCTTCATTCAGTCTCCCGAACAGGGCATCTACGCGGCGCATCACGATCCCGCCATCCGTTACATGCTTCAGTTCACCTTCGAGCAGCATCCCGGAACCATCGACTGGAACGGCAACGCGGTTCCGCAAACCGACGAGATCTCAGGCCTGCCTGTGCATCTCGATTTCCGCACCTGTCATTTCGTTTTTGCGCATGCGCATTCCTCAGTGAATCTCTCGCCCGTCGTGATGCGTCCCTACGCGGGCGACTGGCACGTGGGTCTGGACATATATAAAGAGTGGCGCGCCACATGGTTTGGCAACCCGCGCATTCCCGAGTGGGTGAAGGACGTGAACTCCTGGCAACAATTGCAGATTGACGGGGCCGAGCAGGATTGGTCGATTCCCTATCGCGAGCTGATCAAATACGGCACCGAGTGTGCCGAGAACGGCGTCGGCGCGATTCAACTCGTCGGGTGGCACCACGGCGGGCAGGATGGCGGCGATCCGTGCATGTCCACCGATCCCGGCCTCGGCACATGGCAGGAGCTGCACGACGCCATTGCGCAGATCCAGGCCAAGGGCGTGAAGATGATTCTCTTTGGCAAGCCCATCTTTGCCGACATGTCCACCGACTGGTACAAGGAAGTGCTTCACAAGTACGAGTGCATCGACCCATGGGGCAACAAGTACGAGTCAGGCGGCTACAGCTACGAAACGCCCACGCAACTGGCCGGCATCAACAACCGGCGCCGCGCCATCATGGACGTCTGCAGTCAGGAGTATCGCGACATCGCCACGCACGAGTTCGAGAAGACGCTCGCTCTGGGCGCGGAGGGCTGGCTCTTCGATGAAGTGATGCAGCACAACGGCGTGATCTATAACTTCAGCAACGATCACGGCTACCAGGCGCCGGGTTATCTCTTCAATGGAGACATTCCGCTGGTGAAGCAATTCCGCGCCGCGGCCGACAAGTTGAACCCCGACTTCCTTTTCTCAGGTGAGGGTCCGTGCGACTGGCTCATGCCATACTATGTGGCCGGCTACTACCGCATCGGATGGGGCACGCGTCACGCCTTGCGCTATATCGATCCCCAGGCGCCGCTCATCGCCGCCGTGCGCGGCTGGGATGCGCGCGATGAGATCAACGTGGCGCTACTCTATCGCTACATCCTCGAATACGAGCCGTATAACTTCAAAGGCAGCATTACCGCCTTCCCACTCACGCTCGAATACGGCAAGAAGGTGGATGCGCTGCGCCGCAAATACAAACCGTGGATCTGGGATGCCGAATTCCGCGACAACCTGGGCGCTGGTGTGACCGCTGACGGCTCGGTGCGCCACACCGTCTATCGCAAGTCCGACGGCAAGCGCGCGGTGATGATCGCAAATCTCGAGCAGGAGAAGGCCATCACGGCGAGACTGGAACTGCCCAATGCAGATGCGCTCGTCTCCGCAACCCCCGAGGAGCTTGATGCCAAGCCTGTTTCTGCCGGCTCTTTACGCATTCCTGCCCGCTCCGTCGTGGTCGTCATGGAGCAGTAGGAGCCGCGTCCAATCGGCAGTCAATGCTGGGCGCGATGGTCTAGATTTTGAAACTTGGGATATCTCGCACTTCGCCAGACCGGCCTTCAAATCCGGGTAGCGTCTGAGCCCTACGGCTCAGACCTTGATCAACCCCGACGGAAACTGATCAGCGGGCGCAGAAGCCCATGCTTTGTTAGGTGGCGCGCGGAGCGCAGGTGGATTCGCGCAACACAAAGCGCGTCTTGTACTCGAAGTTGGTTTTCTTGG
>JARLFZ010000053.1 GCA_031296305.1 Occallatibacter sp.
TCCGCTATAAGCACGTGGTTCCCACGCACCAGGGCCGCGCGGCCGAGCGCATTCTTTTCGGCGTGATGTGCAAAAACGGCGACGTGGTTCCCAATAACACGCACTTCGACACGACGCGCGCCAATGTCGAATTCACCGGCGCCGAGGCTGTCGATCTGCTGATTCCTGAAGGCCGCCAGCCAAGCCTGCAACATCCCTTTAAGGGCAACATGGACGTGGCGGCGCTCGAAAATCTCATTGCGCGCGTGGGCCGCGAGCGCATTCCGCTGGTCATGCTTACCGTGACCAACAACTCAGGCGGTGGACAGCCTGTGTCGATGGAAAATGCGCGCCAGGTGAGCGAGGTGTGCAGGCGGCACGGCATCCCGCTCTACTTCGACGCTTGCCGCTTTGCGGAGAATGCGTGGTTCATTAAGTTACGTGAGCCCGGATACTCGTCCAAAACCCCGAAACAAATTGCGCAGGAGATGTTTCGGCTGGGCGACGGCTGTACGATGTCCGCGAAAAAAGATGGCATGGCCAACATCGGCGGTTTTCTGTGTACCAACGACGATGTGCTGGCGCAACAGGAGAAGAATCTCCTGATTCTTACCGAGGGTTACCCAACCTACGGCGGTCTTGCGGGGCGCGATCTTGAGGCCATCGCCGTGGGGCTTCAGGAAGCTTTGGAAGAAGACTACCTGCGCTATCGCATCGCGTCCACGGCTTATCTCGGCAACCACATTGCCGCTGCGGGCGTGCCTATCGTGCAGCCACCGGGCGGTCACGCGATCTATCTCGATGCCCGAGCGTTCCTGCCGTACATTCCCCCGGCGCAGTTCCCTGGCGTGGCCCTGGCATGCGAACTCTATCTTGAGGGCGGTGTCCGCTCCGTCGAAATCGGCACACTGATGTTCGCTGCTGCTGCGCAAATGGACCTGGTGCGACTCGCCATTCCGCGCCGCGTTTATACGCAGAGCCACATTGACTATCTCGTCGAGGTGATCCTCGAAGTGTGGAAGAACCGCGAGCGGATCCGCGGGATGAAGCTCAGCTACGAGGCGCCGTTCCTGCGCCATTTCACGGCGCACCTTGAACCGATGGAATAGTCCGGCGCCGGCGCGGCTGCGGCAGGCGAACGATTCCCCGGATTCGATACACTCAAAGTGTCGGAGCATTTCCCCGGAGAAACTGTGCACACTGCCGTTCAGGAACGAGTGATTCGCCCCGCCCGCAATATTGTTGGCAGCCTGCGGCTGCCGGGCGACAAATCCATCAGCCATCGCTACGCCATGCTGGGCGGCTTCGCGGAAGGCGTGTCGCGCTTTACGAATTTTTCGACCGGAGCGGATTGCGCCTCGACGCTGGCTTGCCTGCGAGCACTTGGAGCAAAGGTGAACCGAACCGGCGCGGATTCTGTGGAAATCACGGGCGTGGCGGGACGCGTCGGGCGCGGCGACTGGACGCTCGACTGCGGCAATTCCGGCTCGACGATGCGCATGATTTCGGGGCTGCTTGCGCCGCAGCAGGGCCGCTTCACGCTCATCGGCGATGCGTCACTGTCGCAGCGCCCAATGGAGCGCATTCGCAAGCCACTCGAAGCCATGGGCGCGCGCCTGACGCTCACCGACGGACATGCGCCATTGATCATCGATGGAGGTTCGCTGAAAGCCATCGACTACACGACGCCGGTTCCCAGCGCGCAAGTGAAGAGTTGCGTCCTGTTGGCGGGGCTGCAAACCGTGGGCATGACTACGGTGCGCGAAGCTGTGCGCACGCGGGACCACAGCGAACTGGCTCTGCGCGCGTTTGGAGCTACTCTGACGCGGGCCGCGGACTCGGTCTCGATCAGCGGACCGCAAGCGCTGCGCGCAATTGATGCAGAAGTTCCCGGCGATCTTTCGTCGGCGGCGTTTTTCCTGTGCGCGGCGATGCTCTTCCCCGGCTCGAACCTAGTGGTCGATGCCCTCGGCCTGAATCCGACGCGCGCCTCGCTGCTCGACGTGCTGACGGCGCTGGGTGCGCACATCGCGGTGCTGAATCTGGAAGAGAAGCATGCGGAGCTGGTGGGCACGGTGCAGATTTCTGCGCCGGACGAAGGGCTGGGTTCGACGGAGATTTCCGGTTTGCTGGCGGCACAACTGATCGACGAGTTGCCGGTGCTGGCGGCGATCGGGCCTTACACGAGCGGCGGCATTCGCATCCGTGGGGCACGCGAGCTGCGCGTGAAGGAGTCGGACCGCATTGCGCTGGTGGCGAAGAATCTGCGCGCCATGGGCGCGGAGGTTGAGGAGTTCGAGGACGGGCTGGACGTGCCTGGCGGCCAAACACTGCACGGCGCGACGATTGATGCGGGCGGCGATCACCGCATTGCCATGGCGTTCAGCGTGGCGGCTCTGCGCGCCGAGGGCGACACGCTCATCCAGGGTGCCGAGTCGGCAGCGATCAGCTTTCCGGAGTTTTTCGACCTGCTGGATCGGGTGGCGGAGCGGTAGGGCGCGATTCGTTTTCGTGGAGTTTCGGCGAAGTTATAGCTCTGCGCGCATCTCGATTTTTCTGGCGACGGGCTCAACGATCTGCACGATACCGTGACCGGGATTGACCTGTTCGCGCAGGCGGATGAGGCCGAGTTTCTTGAGCTTGTTCACGTCGCGGGTCACTGCTCCCCGATTGCGGCCCAGTTCCTCGGCCAAAGCTGAGATGCTCAGGCGCTTTTTGCGGGCCGTTTCCATAAGGCGCATCCTATGCGCCGTAAAGCACTCGACCATCATGACCGGGTCTGCGAAGGTAATAACCTTTTCTGACTCCAGGCGCTCTCCCATTTCGCGCAGGCGGTTACGTTCGCGAGAACGCCGCACATGGCCTTCAAATCCGTCAGTGAATACTTTTACCTTCATAACTTCTCCTGATTGCCTCTACTTCGCGATAGAACCGCTCCGAGGTTTGAGCGAAACTTACGAATTCAACTTCCGTCACCGTGCCCATGTAGTGACGTTCATGCACGCCATGGGCATTATCGAACCCGAGCACTCTGCCGTTGTCCCGATAAAACAAGTGGGGCATTAGGAATGCGAGGTTGTATCGAACGACCTCCTCATTCTCATCGACCCAGACTTCTTCCCTGAGGATGCCCGCACCCCCGGCGCACCAGAATCCGGACTCGTAATCGGTGTCTTTGCGCGGGCGGTTCTTCCTGCCCATGAAACCATCCTATAGCAGGTGATGCTTGAATTGCAACACCTGCCACCGTTGAGCTTCTAGAAAGAGCGGCCCGGCATCTGCCGGGCCATTTTTCTTCCTATGCAAGCCGCGCTATTGAGCGGGCGGCATGGTTTGCTGAGTCGGAGCCGCGGGCGGCGTCATGGTGGGCTCGTTGCCGGGCTGGGCTGGTGCGACTCCCGGAATCACGGGCGCCGTGGTCACGGTTCCCGCGGCGGCGTCGGGCAAATTGATCCCGTAGTGCTGGAGGGTTGAGGCCAACGTCTGGTAGAGGCCCGCGCGGTCCTTGGCGTAGGCGGCGTTTGCTGCGATCAGATTGTCCTGTGCCACCGCCATATTGCGCTGCTGCTGAAGCACATTTGCGGTCGTGGAAGCGCCCAGGTGCAGCTTCTTCTGTTCCGCGTCGAGACTCTGCTGCGCGTAGTCGTTAGCTGCCTGTGCTGAACGCACCTGCGCGCGGTCGTTGGTGAGCGCAAACATGGCGTTCGCCACCTGCATGCGAATCTGCGTGTAGAGTTGCTCAAGCCGTAGCTCGGCCTGCCGGTACTCCATCAGCGAGCGCTCCTGCTTGGATTGCGCTTCGCGGTTGCGGATGGGGATGGTGACGTTGAAGCCAATGCCCTTGTCGGGGGCGGTGCTGTTGACCAGGTCGGAGAGCACGCCTCCATAGCCCCCGGGCGCGGTGTTGCCCGTGACGGTGCAAGAGATGCCCGCGAAGCTGCAATTCTTATTGACGGCGCCGCCGATGATGCTGGCACTGTAGAATCCGTAGACGTCGAGCGTGGGCAACAACGCGTTGCGCGCGCCCTTGAGCGTGATCTCATCGTTGCGCAGGGTGAGCACGGCCTGCTCCAACTCCGGCCTACGCTGGAATGCCTCCTGCACCAGCGCCTCGACAGGCTGGCCCTCTTCGGAGATCGGCTCCAGGCTTACACGATCTGTGGGAATGACCGGGGCAGCCGCGAGAGTGGCGTCGTTGAGGTTGCGGGTGATGGCCTGCTTGATGACCTGCTGCTGGTAGTTGAGCGCGCTTTGCGCGCTGATGAGCGACTGCTGGTCGGCGGCGACACTGGATTCGGCGTTCACAACGTCAAGCGGCGCCATGGAACCCACTTGCAACTGCTTGCGATTGTCTGAGAGCAGTTGGTTGCTCTGCTCGAGAGCGTGCTGCTTGGCCTGTACGTCCTGGTATGCCTGGACCAAGCCCCAATAAATGGTCTCCACCTGGTTCACCGTGTAGAGAATCTGCTGCCGGAACGAGGAGTCGGTAATGCGGCGGTCGTTTAGCGCCTGGTAGATGAAGCGCTTGTTGACCCAGATGCCGGCGCCCTGAAGGAGTTGCTGAGTAACAACAGCCTTAAACGAAGAGTTCACCTGCGGCGTGTAGCTCGCCAGTGTGTTGCTGGTGTTAGTGCGGCTGTTATTCCAGCCTACGGAAAGCGCGGTTCCTGGAACGAAGCCCTGGTTGTAAGCAAAGTCGTACGAGTCTGTGTTTGTGGAGGAGGCCGGGCTGAAAATACTGGTCTGCTGCGACCTGGCCCGTTCCAGTTGTACGGTGCCGGTAATAGTTGGATCCAGACTCTCCGGCACAGGGCCCGCGCCTTGTGTGGAGAGCGTGAGACCGCTGACACCGGAACCTGCACCGCCCGAGCCTCCTGCGGAGCCTCCCGGGCCGCCGCCCGTGGACAAAATTGAGGTGGAACCGCCGAGGGTTCCCGTGATGAGGCCGGAAGGCGCGCCCAGCGGCAATGCGCCGGTCCGAGTGCGCAGAACATCGGTGTCGGCAATGTCGAGATCGTAGCGCGCAATGGCGATGTCGTAGTTGTTCTCAAGCGCCAGGGCAATAGCGTCGGAAAGGCTCAGATAAATCTTGCCGTCTTTCACGAGATCGGCCAGACGCACGGAATTGGCGAAGCTCGCCTTGGCGATGGTGGTGGGGCGGTAGATGTTGATTGGATTGCCATGCCAGATTCCGAAGGCCTTCGAGTAATCGCGGTCGGAGGTGCGCAGCGGAATGGGCTGCGTGGAAACCGGCACCGGCGCCACCGGAAGATCGCTGGCGGCTTTATCGGGCGGCGCGGAGGCAGTGCCCGCCTGCTGCGCGTAGCCGGTCGGCGTGGTGGCCGCCAACGTCAACAAAATGGCAGCAACGGCGCGCAAACGCCCGGCGGCGCTCCCCCGCCCTCTCCGGCCTGTTTTTGGTTCCTGGATGGCACTGCCCGCGGTTGCCGGCTCGCGATGCGAACCACCTGCGTTTAAGGAATGCAAAGGCATGTTTCTTCTCCCAAGATTGCGGCATTTGAGCCACCCACTGAGTGGGTTGCGCGTCAAGACGGCAAGGAAACCGCTCCGGATGCAAGTTTCTGGTTTCTCAAAACGATTATCGCCGGTCCATGGCCTGCATGGTTCCCAGATGATTACGAAAACGGTACCCCAATCGTTCCACGGCTCGCCGCAATTCGCAGCCGAAGCACCGGTTAGACGACAGCCGGAGCGAATTGAAGCGAGCGGAGGCGCGACCTAGAGGCCTCGCAGGTTAAATTAACTAACTGGTTAGTAAAATACGCCAAGTTTCGTGTTATGGCAACCGCATTCGGTCGCATTGGGCCAAAATCTCTTCATTTCGGCGTGGATATCTACTGAATCGGTGATCGCTGTGGTCTCCCACCCTTCCGGCAAAGCGCGGGAAGGATGGGCATGGATGGAGGATCCAGCAGCCGAATCAAGAGCTTAAGCCGCAAATCGGCGGCATGGGGTAGGCTGGATGCTGCGAATCCCATGACTGATTGCGCCCAAACCGATGGAGAGTTCCGGACCTGGAAGGTGACCCTGGCTTATGACGGGACTGACTTCCAGGGCTGGCAGGTGCAGCCTGGCCTCGCGACGATCCAGGGCGAACTGCAGGCCGCGCTGGGGCGGATTTGCGGCGAGTCGCCGCTGCCGCAGGGCTCTGGACGGACCGACGCGGGAGTTCACGCACTGGCCCAGGTGGCGAGCTTCACATTGCGCGCGCCGATTCCTGCCGAGAACCTGCATCGCGCATTGAATCGGACTCTTCCCCCTTCGATTCGTGTCTCCGAAGCCAGCACGGTAAAAAGCACCTTTCATGCGCGGCACTCGGCGGTTGCGAAGACTTACGAATACCGGATCTTCCGCGAGGCGCTCTGCCCGCCCTTTCTGGCTCGCTACGTTTACGCCTGCCCATGGCGGTCGGACTTGGACAAGCTCCAAGGCTGTGCGCGGCTTTTCGAGGGAGAACACGACTTCCAGAGCTTTGCGGCGAACGATCCTGACCTGAGCGAAAGGAATAGCGCGGCGGACGGGATTGCAGACGGCGCAACGGGCCTTAGGATTCCGGCTGGATCGACGGTACGGACCATTTACTCGTCGGTTTGGGAAGAGCGGCAGGGCGGAGCCGGCGCAATGCTGGTTTATCGCGTACGCGGCAACGGATTTCTGCATCACATGGTGCGCAACCTGGTGGGAACCATGCTGGAAGTGGGCCGCGGGCATCTGGCGCTCGATGAGATTCCAGGGATTCTCGAGGCGCGAAATCGTTCGGCGGCAGGGCCCACGGCGCCGGCGCGAGGATTGTTTCTGCATTCGGTGGAGTATGACGAGCGGGCAGTTTAACGTATTGAATTCAGTCCTAATTAGAACTGAATTCAGCTTCTATTCGAACCGATAAAGGACTATATTAGGTTTGAGCACATCTTCCGAGGTGACCATGCGCTATTCCACCCAGATCAAACCCATCAGCTATGTGAAAGCCAACGCTGCCGAGCTTCTCGACCGCATCACTGAAGAACGCGAGCCGATTATCATCACGCAAAACGGCGAAGCACGCGCGGTGCTGATGGACGTGCACTCCTACGAAGAGATGCAGGAGACCCTAGCGTTGTTACAAATCCTGGCCATTGGGGAAAAGCAGGTAGAGTGCGGGGAGACATACGCTTTAGAAGACGTCATACGCGAGATACGCTCTCGCGGAGCCAAGAGCAGTAAAAGGCGTAGCGCGGCATAATGCAGTCTGCAACTCGATCGCACGCGAGGAAGATGGAACGCAAGGTACGATTCACGAAGGCCGCCAGGCAGGACCTCGAGGAAATCTACTACTGGATCGCGGGGCATGACGCCCCGGCGAAAGCAGAATACGTTCTCGATCGTCTGAGCGCGGCGGCTCAAAGGATGGCCGCACTGCCCGGAGCCGGGTCAAGGCCTCGTGAATTGCCCACAGGAGTGAAAGGGGATTACCGCCAGGTCTTCTTCAAGCCTTACCGGGTCATTTATCGAGTCACTCCTGCGGAAATCGTGATTCATCTCATTGCCGACGGCCGTCGGAATTTAAACGCGCTCTTGCTCCAGCGGCTCACTTCCGATCAAGCTGAATGAGACTCTAGGCGGGCGCCGACTCCTCCCTGCGCTCGATTCCCTGCTACCCTGAATTCATTGCCATGCCGATTCTTTCCTCGACCTCGGCATTCTCACGCGTGACAGCATTGGCTGCGCAAAGGCCGATTCACGCGGCATTCTCCTGGCTGCACGCGAATCCCAAAACCATCATGGATTGGCAGATCGATCTGGTTGGCATTCCTGCGCCCTCCAATAGCGAGCAGGAGCGGGCGCGATGGCTGGCAGCGCGTTTTGCTGAGGCCGGCGTGACGGCGGTAGAAACCGATGCCGCGGGCAATGTGCTGGGAATTCTGCCGGCCACGAAGTTGCCCGCGGAGAGCACGGGGCCGGTGATTCTGCTTTCAGCGCATCTCGATACTGTGTTTCCCGCGGACACGCCGCTCGACGCAGTGCTTACGGACGATCGCCTGGAAGCTCCGGGCGCCTGCGATAACGCGGCCGGGGTGGTGGGGATGCTGGCCGTGGTTCATGCGCTCCTAAGCGCCGGGGTAGAACTGCCCGCGCCGCTGGTGGTGCTGGGCAATGTGGGCGAAGAGGGCGAGGGCGATTTGCGCGGGGTGCGGCACTTTTACGAGCACAGCGCACTGGCGGGACGCGTGGCTGCGCATATCGTGCTGGATGGCGCCGGGGCGGACGCAGCGGTGACGCAGGCGCTGGGCAGCCGCCGCTACCGGGTTACGATCACCGGGCCGGGCGGGCATAGCTTCACCGATGCGGGGACGCCGAACCCCATTGCAGCGCTGGCCATGGCGCTGGCCGGGCTGGCGGAAACTCCGCTGCCCGAAGAGCCACGGACTACGCTCAATGTGGGAACGATACGCGGCGGCATTAGCGTAAATTCGATCCCCGAGAGCGCCGAGGCAACCGTAGATTTTCGATCCACCGACGGAGATCAGTTGCTGCGCCTTGAAGTTGCGCTGCATCGCGCGGTGGAGGATGCCGTTGGACATTCGAATGCGCGGTCGAAAGGCCCACGTGCGGGTGCGCGCGGACGGCTGAATTTCGCGATCGCGAAGATTGGCGACCGTCCTGCGGCGCGATTGGCAGATGATTCAGCTCTGCTGGCCGCGTTGCGCGCGGTGGACCGGCACCTGGGCCTGCGCACCGACCTGCGGCTGGGATCGACCGACGCGAACTTGCCACTGGCGCTCGGTGTTCAGGCGCTTTCGATGGGCGCGGGTGGAGAAGGCGGCGACGCGCATACGCTGCACGAGTGGTATTCGCCGAAGAACCGCGAGTTGGCGCTGAAACGCGTGCTGCTGTTGACGCTGGCGATGCTGGAGTGGGCCGCGGAGCAGTGACCCTGATTTGGTTTCGAGGTAATGCGGCTCTTTGGCTGTTCGGAGCGTCTAATCGAGCAGGCGCGAATTGGCAAATCCGATTGCAATGCAGGCGGAAACAGACTTCGGTAGTGCCCGGAGAGACCATGGGCTGGCTATACTGAGAAGAGAGGTCGCCAGCAGCATTCCGGCCCACCGGCCGGGCGCCTCAAGAGGTCAAGGAAACGTATGAAATTGTTTTTTGAACGGCTGCGCTCGCGCCGTCTCGCATCGACGTTCGTGCTGCTTGCCACGCTTTCGGCCGCGATTGTGGCCGGCTCCTTTGCCGCCCACGGAGTGCGCGGGCAGGAAAAGCAAAACGACAGCGGAGACGCCACTCCACTCAAGGTCGTAAATTCGACGATACCGCCGAACGATTTTGTGCGCATCGCCAAGGCGGTGGGACCGGCGGTGGTGAATATCAACACGCAAACGCTGCCAAAAGAATCGGGCAACCACAAGCAGCACAACTTCCATTTCCGTCAGCAGCCCAACCAGCAGAATCCCGATGACAACGGAGACAACGATCAGCAGAGCGGGCCGGATATTCAGAACTTCTTCGATCGTTTCTTTGGTGGGCAGATGCCCGGTGGGCCGGATGAAGGCGACAACGGCCAGGTGCAGGAGTCGCTGGGCTCGGGCTTCATCGTCGATGCCAAGGGTTACATCATCACCAACGATCATGTGATCGACAAGGCCGACAAGATTTACGTGAAGCTCTCGACGGACCCCGACTCGCAGGATCTGGGACGCCCGGCGCGCGTGATCGGTGTGGACAAGGCCACGGACCTCGCGGTGATCAAGATCGACACCAGCACGCCGTTGCCGACGGTGAAGATGGGCAATTCCGATACGGCGCAGGTGGGCGATTGGGTTGAGGCCATCGGCAGCCCGTTCGCGCTGGCGCAGACCGTGACGGCGGGCATCATCTCCGCCAAGAACCGCACCATCGATCAGGGAGCGCCGGGACAGTTTCAGCACTTTATTCAAACCGACGCGGCCATCAATCCGGGCAACTCCGGCGGGCCACTACTGAACATGAACGGCGAAGTCATCGGAGTGAATACGGCCATCTACACGCAATCGGCCGGCTACCAGGGAATCGGTTTCGCCATGCCATCGAACACGGTGGTTGCGGTGTACAACGACCTGATCGGATCGACGCACAAGGTGACGCGAGGCTCGATCGGCATCCAGTTCCGCCAGGGACTTCCGGGCGCGGTCAATCGCGAGTACGGATTCAAGAACGGCGTTCTGGTGCAGTATGTTCAGCCGGGCGGACCCGCGGATAAGGCGGGCATCAAGGCCCTCGACATTATCACGACCGTGGATGGACGCTCGATCAAGGACGGCGACGACCTGGTCAACGAGATTGCCAGCCGCAGGCCCGGATCGACGATCCGGTTGGGATACGTTCGCGATGGCAAGCCGATGGATACGACGGTGACCATCGGCGATCGCGACAAGGTGTTTGCGGAAATGAACAATGCGCAGCCTGAAACTGCCCAGGAAAGCGAAAGCGACGCCGGCGAGGCCAAGCTGGGCGTCGTAGTGCGCGATCTTCCGCCAGCAATCAGCGCGAAGATCCATGCTTCCGGCGTGCAGGTGGAATCGGTCCGCACGGGCTCGTTCGCCGACCTGCAAGGAGTGGCACCGGGACTCGTAATCACGCGCGTCAACAAGCAGCCCACGGGCACCAAAGAGCAGTTCGATACGGTGGTAGGCAAGCTCAAAACGGGCGACGATGTGGTCTTCGAGGCGATCGATCCGCACCATCCCGAGCTGGGCATCGACATCATTGGCGGTACCTTGTAAACCCATGGAAACAGGCGCCGGGTGCGATTCTGAATGCCCGGCGACCTTTCCAAAGTAAGTCCGATGGCTTCGGTAAGTTGCTTTTTCTCTTGCCGGAATGTGGTACGTTGACTACACTTGAGCGAACAGTCCGGAAAAACTGGGCAGATTATTCAGGCGGAAAAGCTATGATTTCATCGCGAATTCCTGCGGCACTTTTGGTTATCGCGGCTCTTGTTGCGCCGCCCGCCTTTGCAACAAACGTGCACCGGTCGCCGACCAGCGGCCTGGCGAGCACGCACAAGCTGTCGAAGTCGAAGCACAAAGCAGCGCGCCGCGTACGCGGCCAGCAGGCCATTGACCCACAGCGGGTGACGCAGATTCAGCAGGCGCTGATCCGCGAAAATTATCTGATGGGTGAGGCCAGCGGCAAGTGGGACCCCACTACGATAGCCGCGATGCAGAAGTATCAGGCAGACAATGGATGGCAGACCAAGCTGATGCCTGATTCGCGCGCCCTGTTGAAGCTTGGACTCGGCCCCGATTACTCAACGGCCATCAATGCCAAGGGCTCCAGCTTCGCCGCCCCAATGCCCAGCGCGCCTCCCGCACAGACTTCCGGTTTTGTGGTTGCGTCGGGCGTGAATCAGTAGCGCCACCGCAGGATTCGATCAGGGACGACCCGCCGGCATCTCACCCAACAAAAATTCGTAGCGCGCTCGCGTTGTGTCCGGGCTGGCGTGCGTCTCGCGATCGAGGTGCATGACTGCGCCGGTTTTGTCGTAGCGCGGCCACGCGGGCAGCCCCGGTCCGTTGGGGTCGCCGGTCTTTGCGAAGTTCGTCCAGTAGTCCATCATCAACTCACTTAACTTGCGATCTTCATCGCGCCACACGGCTCCGGGCCGTGTGTCGAGCGCCCCAAACACATACTCAATGTCGTCGGAATGAAAGGCAGCGGCGTCGGGATCAAACTTGCTCACAGGCGCGACGAGCTCAAAGTGATAGCGATAGACCGGCGCCTCGCCGGTCTTTACCTGGGCCTCAATCCATTTCCACGTGCCGAAGGCGATGAATGTGTCCCCGGAATAGTCAATGGAAGAGCGCGCCGCCTGCGCATCGTCCGTTCCCGGATAAAGCTCCAGAAACTCCGCTGCGCGATCGCCGAAATTCGCTGCGGCTTGTGACTGCCATTGCGCCACCGTCATTGCTTTTGCGGCTTGCATGTTACCCTCATCGCGATTCCATCCGGCCAGCAGCGGAACATGCGCCTGCTTCCCCGCTGCATACGTAGCTGCGACTGGCTCCGTCAGCACTTTGCCATCGACGACCGGCGAAAACCGCGGCGCCCCGGACTTATGCGACGCCTGGAGGAGGGTTTCGGCCGGGATGGAGCGCAGCGCAGCGAGCGATTTTGCGCCCAATGACTGAGCCCACTCGTCACCGGCTGGCGCCTCCTGGGCCGCGGCTCTGCCGCCGAGCCCTTCGCCCTGCGCCGCGCCACTCTCGCCAATGGCCTTTTGGAACAGCCCTTGCGCCATGGGCGACGCCATCAGCGTACTTACCGCAAACGATCCTGCGCTCTCGCCAAAGATGGTCACATTCTGCGCATCGCCGCCAAACTTCGCGATGTTCGTTTTCACCCATTGGAGCGCGGCGATCATGTCCATCAGTCCGTAGTTCCCGGCCGAACCGCCGCCCTCCTGCATCAGTTCCTTTGTCGCCAGAAAGCCAAACACACCCAGGCGGTAATTGATCGTTACCAGCACCACGCCCTTGCCGGGGAGAAAATCTCCGTTGTGCCGCGGTTCGGATGCTGAACCGCTGAAGTATCCGCCGCCATGGATCCAAAACATGACCGGAAGTTTGCTGCTGCCCTTGGCATCGGCGGGCGTAAAGACATTCAGGTAGAGGCAATCCTCGCTCGCGCCCGCATCCTGAAAGCTCATATCCTCGAACGGAGTTTGCACGCAGTGGGCTCCATATTTTGTGGCATCGCGCTCACCCTTCCAACGCGCTGCGGGTTCCGGCGCCCTCCAGCGCAAATCGCCGAGGGGCGGTGCGGCGTAGGGAATGCCAAGAAAGGCGCGCACCTTTCCATCGCTGATCAACTTGGCGCGCAGCTTGCCCTGCTCAATTTTGATCTTCAAGGGATCGGCATTTGCCCGCGGGGAAAATCCGACTGCCATCATTGCCAGCGCCAGTGCGCAACCCATTCTTGCTCGGACTCGCATGGAATATTCTCTCGCAACACAATATCATCGCAGCTTCTGCATTGGAGGTGCCGAGCAGTACTCAGTGCTGGCCACCGGTTGTTGCCCCCTTCAATAAAAACTCATACCGCGCTCGCGTGTTGTCCGGGCTGGCGTGCGTCTCGCGATCGAGGTGCATGACTGCGCCGGTTTTGTCGTAGCGCGGCCACGCGGGCAGGCCGGGACCGTTGGGGTCGCTCGTCTTTGCAAAGTTCGTCCAGTAGTCCATCATCTCTTCGGTCAGTTTTCGGTCTTCCGGCCGCCACACCGATCCGCGGCGCACGTCGAGAGTGCCAAATACATACTCCAGATCGTCGGAGTGCCAGGCGTATTTTCCCTCTGGATGCATTTCGCTCGGAGGCGCGGGCAGCTCGAAGTGGTACCGGTAGACGGGCGCTTCGCCGGTCTTCGACTGGGCTTCGATCCACTGCCAGGTGCCGATGCCGAGAAATTGATCCGTCGTATAGGCGTCTGCCGAGGCGATAGCTTCGGCGTCTGTCTTTCCCGGGAAGACGGCGAGAAACTCATCGGCGTGTGCGCCAAAATGCTCGGCGGCAAAGGCCTTCCACTTCTCCACCGTCATGTCTTTCGACAGGGTGCCAGCGCGTTCGTCGCGATTCCACCCGGCAAGAAGCGGAACATGCGCCTGCTTTCCAGTCGCGTAGGTTTTCGGGACTGCCTCCGTCAGCAGCCGCCCGTCGATGACGGGAGAAAATCCAATCGTGCCCTTCTTTCTTGCGGCGTCGATCAACGCGTCGGTGGACAGCGCCCGTGCCTCGACCAGGCTCTTTACGCCGAGAGACTCAACCCAGGCTTGATCGCGAGGCGCGCGAAGCTCAACAGGATCCACACCAAGCACGCCGCCGAATGGCGCGCCACTTTCTCCGATGGCTTTTTGAAAGAGCCCCTGCGCCAGCGGCGACGCCATGAGCGTGCTGACGGCAAAGGAACCGGCGCTTTCGCCGAAGATGGTGACATTGTGAGGATCGCCGCCGAATTGGGCGATATTGCCGCGTACCCATTCAAGCGCAGCGACCATATCCATCAGGCCATAGTTGCCCGCCGCGCCGCCGCCCTCGCGGCGCAAATCTTCACTGGCCAGAAAACCGAAAACTCCCATCCGGTAGTTGATATTCACCAGCACCACGCCGCGGTCCACGAGCGGAGAGTTGGAATAGCGCAGCTCGGAGCTACCGCCGGCCACATAGGCTCCACCATGAATCCAGACCATCACGGGCAGCGGGTGTACTGGGCTCGCCGCAGGGGGCGTGTAGACGTCAAGGTAAAGACAATCCTCGCTCGGCCCGGCATCCTGAAAAATGTAATCAGCCCAGATAGGCCACTGTGCGCAGCGCGCGGCAAAGTTCGTGGCATCGCGCACCCCGCTCCAGGGCGCGGGCGGTTGCGGAGCTTTCCAGCGCAATTCGCCGACGGGCGGCGCGGCGAACGGCAGACCAAGAAACGCGCGCGCCTTGCCATCGCTAACCAGCTTGCCGTGCACGTTGCCTTGCGCGGTCTTCACCGTCAGCGAATCGGCATTCGCGAAACACGCCAACCCCAAAGCAGTTGCCAACAGCGCCGCAGCGCACAGACTTCGATTTTCCATGGTGGAATCTCCCGCAAAACACCATAGCAGGAAAGGGCGGGGGTCGGGTTGCCGCATGACGCACAAAAAAACGCGCTGCGATTTTAGAGCACCTCGGGCGAGAGGAGATCTTCCATGCTTTCGCGGCGGCGGATGAGGCGCGCTTTGTTGCCTTCGACCAGAACTTCTGCGGCGCGCGGACGGGTGTTGTAGTTGGAGCTTTGCGCCATGCCATATGCGCCGGCATCGAGCAGCGCCACCAGATCGCCGGGTTCGACGGGCGCGAGTTTGCGGTCACGCGCGAAAAAGTCGCCTGACTCGCAGACCGGGCCAACGACATCGACGATGCGTGGCTTCCCTGCCCCCTTCCCTATTCTCGTCCGCACGGGAACGATCTCGTGCCAGGCCTGATAGAGCGCGGGGCGGATGAGGTCGTTCATGGCCGCGTCGGTGATGACGAAGGTCTTTTTGCCATTGCGCTTGACGTAGAGCACTCGCGCTAAAAGGACTCCTGCCTGGGCGACAAGGAAGCGGCCGGGCTCGATGAGCAGACGGCCTTTGAAGTCGCCGAGAGCGTGTTCCAGGGCCGCGGCGTACTCCTCGACTTTGGCTGCGGCGTCAAATACGCCGGCGTGATAGTCAATGCCGAGGCCGCCGCCGGCATCGATTGATTGGAGCGCGATGCCTTTGCGACTCAGTTGCTGCACGAGCTTGCTGACGCGCTCAATGGCCGCGCCGAACGGGACCGCGGAACGAATCTGCGAGCCTATGTGCACGCTGATGCCGTGAGCTTCGAGCCAGCGATCGTTGGCGGCCTCCTTGTAAATCGCACGCGCGAGGCGGATGTCGATGCCGAATTTGTGCTCGCGCAGGCCCGTGGAGATGTAGGGATGAGTGTCGGCGAAGACATCGGGATTGACACGCAATGCGAAGCGAGCGCGGATTTTGAATTTGCGCGCGCGGGCCGCGAGCAGCTTGAGCTCCGCCTCGCTTTCCACGTTGAACTGCAGGATGCCGGTCTTGAGGGCGAGGTCGATTTCCGCGGCGGTTTTTCCCACGCCGGAAAAGACCACGCGGGAGACAGCATCCGGGGCGGCGGCCAGCACACGCTGGAGTTCGCCGCCGGAGACGATGTCAAAACCCGCGCCGTTTTGCGCTAGGAGCTTGAGAATGGCCAGCGCGGAGTTGGCCTTAACCGCGTAGCAGACAAGATGGTCGCGGCCGGCAAGAGCCTGCTGAAAAAGGCGCAACCGCGCGAGGATCTGGCCGGCCGAATAGACGTAAAGCGGGGTGTCGAAGCGGCGGGCGAGGGATTCCAGCGAGACGCCGTCGCAATGGAGAGCCGCGCCGGGCTGCGGATAGGAAAACGGGCGCGGGGATGGGTTTGAAGTTTGTGCCACGAGTGACTTCCAAAGCCAAGAAAATACTGTTTAGAGCGTACAGCATCGGATGCGCCGTAACGAAGACAGATTGCACCCAATGTGGCGATGCGCACAAGGGTATCCCCGGCCGCCCATTACAATAAAAGATTGCATGACTGAGTGTCCTCAAGTTGACCTGGTGGGCGTGGGGCTGAACGCGACCGACACGCTGATTCCCTTGCCTGCATACCCTGAACGCGGCTCGAAGCTGGAGTATTTCGCGTCGAGTGTGATGCCGGGCGGACAGGTGGCGACGACGGTGGTGGCCTGCCAGCAGTGGGGATTGCGCACGCGCTACGTGGGAAAGCTGGGCGACGACGATGCGGCGCGGCTGCATCAAGAAGCGTTCCGGCGCGTGGGGACAGAGGCGCATCTGATCAAAGTGGCCGGCGGTGTGAGTCCGCAATCGCTCATTCTTGTGGACGCGGGCGGCGAGCGCACGGTGCTTTGCCGGCGCGACGAGCAGATGACGCTCAAGCCCGAGGAACTGCGCCGGGAGTGGGTGACGAATGCGCGCTTGCTGCACCTGGACGGGCACGACACGGCGGCAGCGACACTGGCCGCAAGCTGGGCGCGGGCCGCGGGCATTCCCGTGGTGGCCGATCTCGATGACACGTACGCCGGCATCGAAGAGCTGGTGGCCAATGTCGATTATTTGATCGTCAGCAAGGATTTTTCGTGCCGGTTGATGGATGACAACAACCTGGAGAACGCCTTGCGGCGCATGCTCTCGCGCTACGGATGCAAGCTGAGCGCGGCAACTCTGGGCGAAGACGGCGTGCTGGCGTGGGACGGCAAACAACTGGTGCACTGCGCTGCGTATCGCGTTCCGGTGGTGGATACCACGGGGGCCGGCGACATCTTTCGCGCCGGGTTCATTTACGGGTTGATGCAGGAGTGGGGGCTGGAACGGCAGCTGGATTTCTCCTGCGCGGCGGCGGCGATGAACTGCATGGCGCAGGGAGCGCGCGGCGGCATTCGCACCGTGGATGCGATTGAAAATCTGCGGTCGACGGTGGCGCGGTATGAGAGCGCGTACGGGCTGTCGGCATTCGATTGATTTTTGGGGCGGAGCCGAGCGGTGCATGTGCGGGTCTGGAGACCCGCACGACAGCCGGTCAGGAGACCGGCGGTACAAACGAGCGTTGGATTTAAAATGAAAGCGGTGGGTCAGGCTGCGGCGCGGCTTGGCGATCCCCCAAAACTGTTTCGCACAACGGAGAGAACCCATGGCATTGTTCAAGACTTCGAATCCGGCGCTTGGCCAGAACACTTTTAGCGATGCTGCGCGCAGCCAGTACGGCGGTGACCTGGTGGACGCCTCGACGCGCATGACGCTGAGCGGCACGGTGAACAAGACCGGCATTCTGCTGCTGTGCGCGATCGTGACGGCGGCGTGGACGTGGAATCAATTCATGCAGACGCACGACGTGGCTTCCATCGCACCGGAATTGATGCTGGGCGCACTGGGCGGATTTATTGTCGCCTTGGTGACGATCTTCAAACAGACCTGGGCGCCGGTGACTGCGCCAATCTATGCGCTGCTTGAGGGGCTGGTGCTGGGCGGACTGTCCGCGCTCTTTGAGATGCGCTATCCGGGCATTGCTTTGGAAGCTGTAGGGCTGACGTTCGGCACTTTGTTCGTGATGCTGTTCCTGTACAAGTCCGGCGTGATCAAGGTGACGCAGAAGTTTCGCATGGGCGTGGTGGCAGCTACATTCGGGATTGCGATCTTCTACGGGCTGGTGTGGCTGCTCAGCATGTTCCACATTACGCTCTTCGCTTCTGTGTTTGCGTCGGGCGCCATCGGGATCGGCTTCAGCTTGTTCGTGGTGACGATTGCAGCGCTGAACCTGGTGCTGGACTTTGATTTTGTGGAGCAGGGCGTGACCGTCGGCGCTCCCAAGTATATGGAGTGGTACGCGGCGTTCGGCATCATGGTGACGCTGGTGTGGCTGTACCTGGAGATGCTGCGGCTGCTCGCGAAGATGCGCAGGAACTGAGAAAAAACAGCCTGTAGCTCGTAGCCGGTAGCTCTTCCTCGCCGTTACCGCAATCAAGCTACCGGTGAAAAGCTACTCACCGTTCCCTGCGGCGAAATCAGTGAAAATGTAACGCTCGAAGCGGTGATGCGGCGGTGCGGTGTGCCGCGTGCGATTACCAACATGTCGCCCTTGTTCAGGGTGACGGTTTGGTGCTGCTCCGACTCGGGCGCGAGCCATTCGCCGGGTGCTTTGCTGTGCGCGCCCTTCGGCGTTCCGCCTAGTTCGTAGACCGTTGACCCGTCGAGAATCTGGAAGATGTGATCGCGATGATCGTGCCACTCGAACTCAGCGGCGGACTTCGCCTTCTCGGTAGTGAGGATTACGACAAAAGACTTCTCCTGCACGAGATTGTTGTTGCCGGGATTGGCGGCGAGCGCCTTAAGATCGCCCGCGATCTCCTGCGCAGTGAAAAGCCTGAACGGGAGCGCGGGAGCGCTCGTGTCCTGCGCTACCGCCGCGGATGCAAAGAGCGACGCGCGAGTGAGTGTGAAGCCGGCGGCGGCTGCGGCGGGCACGGCGCGCAGGAATTTGCGGCGGGCGGGATTCGTGATCGAGGCATTGGGCATAGGATTCTCCTGAAATCGATAAGCAACTTCGTGGGCGATTTTAACAGCGCACGCACGATCCCACCCATTCCCCCAAAAATCGGACGAATGGATGGGGCACAGTGGAGCGCGAATTTCAGAGATCGAACTGCCGCAGCCAAGGGGCCATGAGGGCTGCAACCTTGCGGGGTTGCTCGTATGCAGCAAAGTGGCCGGCGCCGGGGAGCACGTGAAAGTCGCAACCACCGGGAGCGGAGCGAAAGGCCTCCATTTCCGCGGGAGTGACGGTGGTGTCTTCTGCGCCTGCAATGGCGAGAACGGGGACGCGGATAGTGGAGACGGTGGGCAGCGAATCGGGGCGCGTAGCCAGGCCGGCCTGGACGGCGACCTCGGCTTCGGGCGTGAGGGTCATGTGAGCGCGCACTTCGGCGACGATTTCCGGGCGCTCGCGGCGGGAGGTTTCGCTGAGGGGGGTTTGCGCCATGCCGTCGAATAGCGCGGTGACGCCCTCGGTGCGCGCCCGCTGGATGGTTTCCGCGCGGCGAAGGAGGTTGGCCGGGGCATCGGTCTGGGGTTTGGAACAGATGAAGACCAGGCCGGTCATGCGCTCGGGGGCGCGACGCCAGATTTCAAGCATGACGTAGCCGCCGATGGAGCAGCCCGCGAAGACGGCCCGGCGCAGAGAGAGCTGGTCCAGCAAGGCGAGCACATCCGTGGCCAACTGCTCCATTGTCAGCACGGGAGCATCAGGAACCAGGTCGAAAGCGCCTACCGGGAGATCGGAACCGAGCGCGGAGACACCGTGGCCGCGGAGGTCGGGGACGACGGAGCGAATGCCGGCAAGTTCTTTGACCAAGGGGCGCCAGTAATCGCGATCGAGAGGCGTGGGGTGCAGAAAGACAACCGGTGGGCCGGTGCCTGCGTCGGTGAATCCAAGGCCTGAGCCGTCAGAGAGCGAGACGCCGTTCATACACCTGGAGGATACGCCCCCGGCAGGGGTGGCGTCTCCTCTGGAATTCCAATCCAGGCAGCGAGATAGGCCACACCGACCAGGCCGCTCGAGAAAATGAGGCCGATTACAGCGACGATTCTCACCAGAGAGACGTCCCATCCGTTAGCGTGCGCAATGGCGATGCAGACTCCGGCGATCTGGCGGCCAAAACGGGGGCGAAGCAGCGGGCGGCCGGGGAGGGGTTGCACGGCTGGAATGACCGCCCCGCAGGTCGAACAAAAATGAGCACTTCCAGGCATTCCAGATCCACAGTGCTGACAGAAGACGGTCATGACCGGTTCTCCGAGGGGGTACTTGATCTCATTTGAAGATACGAGGTTGGGCGGGCGGCGGTTCCGTTATTTCTGGCGCTTAGTCTGTGAATTTGCTCACCTTTATCAGGTTCAAGTTCTGAGGTCTCGCGAGATATCTGAGGGTCTGGAGGCCCTCAGTACAGCCGGTCTGGAGACCGGCGCTACAAATTCCGGCGGGCTGCGATTCCTCAGTTTCCATGGTAGGGAGTGCGGAGGTACTTTCTTGCCTCGCCGGCGCGAGAGGTAGTAGGGCCGGCGTCGATGGCGGCCTGGTAATCGCGTGTGGCCAGGGCTCGCTGGCCGTTTATGTCGTGGCTTTCACCGGCGTCGAGGAGCGAACGGATCTTGAGTTCCGAGCCCACGCCGCGCGTCCAGGCCGCTTGTTCATAGGCCTGTGCGGCTTCGTCGTAGTGGCGCTGGCCGCGCAGGGCGTCGCCCAGCCCGAAATATGCCAATTCAAGTTTGGACGAAGCAAAATAGCCCGGTCTGGCAGCGTCGCCTAGAAGCTGCTGGTAAGAATCCACGGCGGCCATGCCCTCGCCTGCATCCTTGCGCAGATTGGCTTCTTCGAGGCAGAAGAGGAAGTCGTGGGGGTATTCACTCTTCAGGGCGCGCACCACCTGGATGGCTTCCTTGTACCGCGATTCGCGGCGCAGGAATAGCGCGATGACGGTACGCGACTCGGCACTGGTGATGACACCGCGCTTGCCGGCGTCTTCAAGCATGGCGAGTCCGGTGGATTTGGAGCCGGTGATGCCGGCAAAGCCGATCATGAGCTTGAAGGGCCACGGGAGCGCGCCGACCACATATTCGTAGACGCCAGCGATAAGCTTGGCGTCGACGTAATCGGGATCGATCTGCAAAGCACGCATCGCGTCGTCCTTGGCCTTTGTGGCCAGGCGGAAGCCGGTGGCGAACGCACGCTCCACCATGGCCACGTAGGCACAGCGCAAACTGCGTACCCAGGCGCGGGCAAAAAGCGCGTCGACGTCATTGGAATTCCTGCTGATTCGCCAGTCGGCCTCGCGGACCGCTTCATCGGCCAGGGCAAAGATCTGATCGCGCTTTGCGGGATCCTCGTCGGTGGCGTGGTGGCCGGTGAGAAAACCGTCGTTGGCGTAAAAGGTCGTGTCGAGCAAGTCTTGCCGGTACAATTCCTGAAAAATCAATGCGTTGAGCAGATAGGCGGTAGCCTGAGGGTCGCCTGGATGGGCCAGGTGAAACTGCTGGAAGCGCTCCACTGCACCGGGATAGTCGAGGTTGTAGAAGCGTTCGTAAGCCGCGCGCACCTGCGGATCGTAGTTCATGGGGTTGGTGTGCACGGTCGCGGCCACGACCGGAACAGACAGGACTAGCCCCAGGATTCCAATGACCCAATTCCGCGCGGCAGGCTTTCCCGGCTTCAAAATCAGCTCCTGCTTACCATGTTACCGGTTGACGCTTTCTGCCCGACAGCGAGCGGCATGACGGGGATGGCTTCCGTTACCTAAGTAAATCCGCTTGACCATTTTTTTGTGCCGGAGGTCACCGCAGTAACCTGTTTCCTCGTCTATATTGACAAGTTGCCACTTACCCGTACGGAACGCCAGCGCCGAGTGTCGTGGGTGTTATTGTGAGCCTTCGGATCGTGGCATGCTTTGCTTCAATCGCCTTGAATGTCGCAGCAACCCGTCGCGAGGCAGAATTTTCGAAGTTTTCCGACAGTTTTGACCGCAATTTTGCGAGTGCTTTTCACAGACATGTCTCACCACCCTTCTTAAAGGACACACCGAATGGGCTCCCTGAATGTTAGGGCAAAGGGCTTGGTTGGATCGATGTTGCCGCGTTCGTGGGCGACTCGTGTGGCCGGGAACGTTTCCTGGCTTTGTTTTGTAGCGTTTTATTGCATTCTCTGCAACGTCCCCTATTGGATTTGCGCCCATGAGTTCGGCTTTTCGCCTCTGGGATGGTTTTGCGTTATGTACGCTCTGGTGGGGTTGCTTGCTCTGTTCCTGCCGCGGGCCGCGACCTTGGTTTTGCTACTATTCCTTACCGGGGCGGATATGATCTGCGGGGCGTGCATGACGTATTACGTCCCGGTTCGAGAATGCCTGCAAAATATGCGCGTCGCCATTGAATCATCGGCCGCACATCCTTTGCGCTCGCTTTTAGTGCTTTCTTCCTTTTTGCTGATCGCCGCAACGGCATTCTTGATGCCGAACAAGGAATTGCCCAAAAAACAGCGCCAGCTCGCCGCTGCGTGCCTGGTGGCCTTTGGGTTGGTCACTCTCTGCGGTGACGTTGCGTCCACCCATCAGGCATCGGGCCATCCTCGCTCTCTCTTTGAAGAGGCGCCCCATTCCGACGGCCTCAGCTTCAGCAGCAAAATCCCTGCTCCACGGCTGGCACGCCTTCCGGTGATCCGATTGACGCGCTTGTGGAGTTGGAATGCGTCGCTGAGCGCATATGAAGAGAAAGGCCGGACGGCGCGATCCCCCGTGCCGAGCGCGACAGCCGTTGCCATGAAAGCATCCGGGATTTTCTCAGGTGAAAACCATGGCGAGTTGCCCGACATCGTTGTGACAATGGTCGAATCATGGGGAGTGGCGCAGGACTCATCATTACAGAAGGCGATGGTCGAACCATATCTCGAGCCAGAACTGCTCGCCAAGTATCAGGTTTTCCAGGGGTCGGTTCCGTTCTATGGGGCGACCGTCGCGGGAGAAGCTCGAGAGTTGTGCGGCAATGAAATTGGCTATTACCTGATTCGGGCCCCAGCATCGGACTTGAATAGCTGCCTTCCGGACAGGCTTGCACCTCTGGGCTACCACCGCATCGCCGTCCATGGGATGAGCGGGCTCATGTTCGATCGCCTGATTTGGTACCGCACGCTCGGGTTCCAGGAGCTCTGGTTTCAGGAGGAACTTAAAAAGCAGGGATTGCCGAATTGCGCGAGCGCTTTTCTGGGGACATGCGATGCAGATGTTGCCGCCTGGATCGGGCGGCGCCTGGAGGAGGATACCTCGCGGCCAAAGCTCATTCACTGGATGACGCTCAATTCGCATCTGCCGGTTCCCGTGCCGTCGTATTTGCCTAATCCGGCGCCGTGCACGGCAGATATCGGATTGCAACCTCATTCGGCGCTTTGCTCCTGGTATCAACTGGTTGAGAACGTCCACCGTTCGGTGGCGCAACTGGCGTCAGGCCCGTTGGGGCGGCCGACGATTTTTGTTGTGGTGGGCGATCATGCGCCGCCGTTTGCCGATCCCTCGCTGCGCGAAAGGTTTTCGCAGAGCGATGTGCCGTATATAGTGCTCGTGCCTCGCTCCGAGATCGCTCCATCTAAATTGGTGCTTGCGCACAATGCCCCGAATCCGACGTCGCAGCCGGATCGGCGAACGCCTTGAATTCCGCACTGGGCTTCGCAGCAGAGAATCAGTTAGCATTTGCGTATGCCCATCCCCGAACGTATGAATCCTACATTCGCCTCCGCTCGCCCCACAGAGCCTGACCGGATGGAGGAAGCGCGCAAGCGGTTGATCGTAGCGCTGGATGTGTCCAGCACCGAAGCTGCCGAAGACATGGTGAGGCGGCTGGAGGGCACGTGCCAGTGGTTCAAGGTGGGGCTGGAACTATTTACTGCCGCCGGTCCTGCCGTAGTCGAGGCGCTTGCGGCGCGCGGCCACTCGGTGTTTCTGGATCTGAAGTTACACGACATTCCCAACACGGTGGCCGGCGCAGTGGGCTCGGCGGCAGGGCTCGGCGTGCGCATGATGACGGTTCACGCGGCGGGAGGGCCGGCCATGCTGGCCGAAGCACGCGCGGCGCTGGACGACGTGGCCGATCCGCCGCAGTTGCTGGCTGTGACGGTGCTGACGAGCATGGACGCGGAGCAGTTGAAAGCCACCGGAGTGAAGCGCTCACCCGCTGAGCAGGTGGAATTGCTGGCCCGCATGGGATGGGAAGCGGGGATTCGCGGCTTTGTTTGCTCGCCCCAGGAAGTAATGGCGGTTCGGGCACTGACTGGCGCGGAAGGAGTGCTGGTGGTTCCCGGCATTCGGCCCGCGGGCGCCGAGGCAGGCGACCAGAAGCGCATGGCAACGCCCGCCGATGCGCTCTGCGCGGGCGCAAGTTATCTGGTGGTGGGAAGGCCAATCACGCGGGCGCCTGAGCCGGCAAAGGCGGCGGAGGCCATTCTGAAGGAGATGGCGCAGGCGATTGCGTTCTAGCTCGCTGAAGATGAAAAAGCCCGGCGCGATGCCGAGCTTCTTCTGTGGATAAGTATTCGAGCAAAACTTAGAGTTTTTCGTAGAAGTCGCACGCGGAGCACGAGATATAGACCCCTCCGGGGACGCCGCGTTCACGGTCCTTGACGCGCTTGACGATGCGCGTGGGTTTCGAGCACTTGGGACAGTCAGTCGACTTCGTCGTGTCCATTACTTTTTTGCGATCACCAGTTTTGGCAATTTTGGCCATGGGTAGGGTGGTTCTCCTTCTTGGGGTGTCTCTGCACGCATCCGCAGGGCGGACGGCTTCAACGGCGCGGTGCTGGCCCGCTCAGGCGCAAGATTTTGCCCGGAGCGGCCATGACTCGCTGTACCCAGTTTATATGAATTGTCGCGGGGGGGCAGTAGTTTCGGAACGCGACTAGCGAGTGCGGGCGTGGACGCCCACACGACAGCCGGTCTGGAGACCGGCGCTACTAATCAGGAGACCGGCGGTGCTACTAATCTGGCTGCGTCGAAGAGCCAGACGAGACAAGCTGGCTGGTGCCTGCCGGGGGTTGCTGGCTGGCGGGAGGCGCGGGGGGCGTTTTTGCCGGGGCGGCTTGCGGCTGGGAATTGCCGGCGGGCGGAGACTGCGCACTTCCCTGTGCGGCCGGTTGGGGATAGGCCGGGTAGGTTGATTGCGAGGGCTGGCTGGAGGTCGACGGAGCGCTGGGCTGCTCATCTGGATTTGCGCCCGGCTGCTGATCGGTATGCGGCTTGGGGAATTGCACGGGGCGCATCGCGCCCACTCTGGAGTCGCCGTTGGTGCTGGTATCCGTTTCCGTCGTTTCGCCGGGCTTGCGAAGGCTGGGCGGAGCGGCTGGCGCCTGCCGGTCGGTGTTGGTCTCGACATCGCCTTCATGGATCGTCCGCGTATTAGCCGTGATCACCGGCGTGCCATCCGTTGTCATCATGGCCGAGACCACATCTTTGGTGAAAATT
>JARLFZ010000054.1 GCA_031296305.1 Occallatibacter sp.
TGCTGAAGATGACACTTCCGAGGGGGCCTCAAATCGGCTTCCCGATGCGACCGTTTGCCGGGCTCTGGAACTGGTTGCTTAAATCCAGCTTTGAAAGGGCACGGCTTTAGCCGTGCCATGAAAGGCGGTTAAACAGAGGGGTTTTAACCCCTGGGGGATGTTTTTCAGCCCGCATCAATTATTTATGCAATCAGTCCCTATTCCCTGGTCCCTGTTCTTGCAGCGCTTCCAGCGTCCGCCGGTCTTCTGCGCTCAACGCCGCGCGCTCCAGCAGGTCGGGTCGATTTTCGAGCGTCTTCTTCAGTTGCTGTTCGCGCCGCCAGCGCCGGATCAGGGCATGATCTCCGTTCATCAGGACCTGCGGGGTCTCAAGTCCGCCAAACTCCGCCGGCCGCGTGTAATGCGGATAGTCAAGCAAACCGCCGGCTCCATGCTGCGACCGCGGAACGCCGTCCACGTCCACATCGATCTCCGCGGCGATTTCGTCGTCGGGCGCGCCAAAGCTTTCATACACGCCTGAAGCCTCGTTGCCCAGCACGCCGGGAATCAGCCGCATGATCGCGTCGACTACCACCGCCGCCGCCGGCTCGCCTCCGCTCAGCACGTAGTCTCCAATTGACAGCTCCATGTCGCAATAAAGCTCGTTGATGCGCTCGTCCACGCCCTCGTAGCGGCCGCAGATCAGCACCACGCGCTCCAGCGCCGCCAGTTCCCGCGCCACCGCTTGCGTAAACACCCGCCCCTGCGCCGAGAGCAGGATCACTTTAGTCCCCGCGTCCCTAGTTCCTGGTTCCTTAGTCCCTGCCTTCTTGCTCCCTATTCCGAGACTTTCCAGCGCCTCCGCCAGCGGCTCCGGCTTCAGCACCATCCCCTCGCCGCCGCCAAACGGACGGTCGTCCACCGTGCGGTGCCGGTCGTGCGTAAATTCGCGCAGATCGTGCAGCTGGATTTCGATCAATCCTGAAGTCTGTGCCCGGTGCACGATCCCCTGCGCAAACACGCTCTCAAAGAACCCGGGAAAGATGGTCACGATATCGAAGCGCATACCACTAATGATAGAAGCCCCGCGTCGTCCGGTGAGGAAACGCTCAGTCGAACCCGCGTTGAACTGGCGCGCCAACTTCCCGTTCGCGGATAACATCGTAAGAGAAGGCCCGGTGATGAGGGGACTTTTCGCTAGAATGTGCCTTGGAGGCGGAGGAAAACATGAATAAGGAAGTGGCTGACGCGATCGCGGAATTGAAGGCACAGGGAATCCCGGTGGCAGTTCAGCCGTCTGGCCGTCACGGTGCTCTCTATATTGCGACCGCTCCGGATGGAGAAAAGTACGAATTCGATGCCGCCGGGCTATTGGATCTCAAGGCCAAGGGAAGATTACACCTTGAAGGACTACAAGAAATGCATTTCGCAAAAAAGAAAATCCCGAATTTTCACAACCCTCCGCACAGCTAGTACTACAGTTGCAGATCGGAAAATGCGGAGGGAGCAGGGGCCTTCAGGCCCCTGAAAAGTCGCCGGAAATTGCGGCCTTTAGGCCCGGATCGAAATGACTTGATGCAGGTACAACTGTAGTACTAGAAACTGCATGTGTGATACGTCCGTGCTTCATTTTCCCAGTCAAGGCAGCAACGGAGGATTTGGTCTATCCGATGTGCGAATTTCCCGCTGCCCCTGGGCGATCATGCTCGATCGCCCGGAGTACGGTCGTCATAGCGCCCGCCCATGCCGGGCCGAAATAGGACATGCGATAGTCGTGCCACCACCCAACCGGTTTGGGCACCTGGATGATCGGAAGCATTGCCGTGTCACCAGCCGGGGTCGTGCCGGCGTCGGTAAGCACGATGATTTTGCCATCGCCGAGAGCGGCTCTCAAGGTCGTCAACTCCCACTCCACATGCGGTGTGTTCTCAGGCACGGAGATGACCGCCGCATCGACCACTGGAGCAAGGCTCACGATCACCTCGCGCCAAAGGTCGGAATCCACCGGGCAGTTCAACACCACGCCGCTCAATCCCGCCGCAAAAACAGATTGGGATTTTTTCACGAGGTCTAGCTTTTTCGTCCAGTCGGCGGGCTTCAATCCAACCTTCCCTTTGCGAGCCCAGATCCAGACGAAAAAACCTCCGAAGCCAAGACCTGAGTAAAAAATCATCGGATCAATAAGTCCCAGCGCCGCAGCCAAACCTTCACCACCGACCAGGATGACCATGAGCCAAATAACGGCGCGAGAACCTGACGCGGTATGAATGTTTGAGTCAGCCAGGGTAATCAATTTTCCCCAGGGATTTACCGCGCCTTCGAGAAACTGCTGCTCCATGCGCGATTGCTCCCCGCGATGGAAGCGACGAACCCAAATCACCACCGACCGCCTTCGCTTGAGCGAGATCAGCGCGGGGATGCAGCCGACAAAGATTACCAGCAACAAGAAGATCAATACGTACGGCTTCGAGTCGTCATCGACGAGCGCGAGAGCGACTATCAAAACCGGCACGACGGCTGAAAGCGCCATGGAGTAGCGGCGCAGTTTGAGGGAACTTGCCAATCGTTTTTGCACGCGCTCTTCGAAGCTTGGCGTCGGCATGGAGGGGAATACCTGCCTTTCACGTTAGTCTGACGGGATACGCTGCCTTCGAGACTCACGCCGCGGCCGATAACTGAAAGCTAATAGCCGTAAGCTGTCTTTCGCCTCCACAGCCGCGCGGTCACCACTCCGAACAAAAATCCTCCGACGTGAGCGAGATATGCCACGCCGCCCGTTTGCACGCCCGCCACGGCGCCTGCGTTCCACAGTTGGATCAGAAACCACACGCCGATCAACCACACCGCGGGAATGTAGGTGACGCGAATAAAAATAAAGATCCAGACGAACGAGCGGATGCGATCACGCGGGAACATCACGATGAACGCGCCCATCACCGCCGCAATGGCGCCGCTCGCGCCCAGGCAGGGAACCTGCGAGCTGGGACTGCCCGCCACCTGCGCAAGCATCGCCACCACGCCGCCTATCAGGTAAAAGACCAGGTAGCGCATGCGCCCCATGGCGTCTTCGATTCTGGGCCCAAACGCCCACAGGAACACCATGTTGCCGATGATGTGCAGCCATCCCGCGTGCAAAAACGTGCCGGTCACGAGTGTGACCAGGTTGCGGCCGTGCTCAATGTTCGCGGGAATCAGCGCCCAGCGCGCCACGAACGCGTCGCCCTTGGCCAGTTCCTGCAAAAACACATATGCATTCGCCAGGATGATCAGCAAGGTCACCACGGCAAAGCGCCGCGGCTGTCGCGATGCGTCTCCGAGCGGGATCAAAGTTGCCACGTTTGCGTTCCTCGAGAATTTCAGGGCGTCAGCGCACAAAGCACCGCTGGCGCCGGCGGCCTACGTTGCCGCAGCGGCGCCTAATGCTGCCCTTGCCCGCGCCGCTATTTTTTAGGCCAACAGGAGGTGAGCGCGCTGCGCTGCCGCCAGCAACCTCAGGCGTCCCACGCCGCTGAAGATCAAGCTGACTCCCAGAAAAGTGCCGATGACCCACTCGCTGCTCGACGGCCATGTCGACCAGATCGCGGCCGCAAGCAGGAGCATGACAACTCCATTGAACACCAGCCAGGCTGAAGCGCCCAGCCGCCGCAAATGCCACGCCAGAACGAATTCCAGAATCGCCTGCGCGGAAAGATAGGCGCCCAGCAAAAGCGTCAGCGCGGCCAATCCCGCCAAGGGATGCAGCAACGTGTAAAGCCCCGTCAGCAAGTAGATAAGCCCCAGGAGCATTGCCCAGCCCAGTCCACCCACTTTGCGGGTATGCCAGCCAAACACCAGGTGCGCCATACCAGCAAACACCAGCAGCCAGCCGATCAGAAGGGTGGCCGCGATTCCCCCTGCCGGAGGCACCACGATGGCCACAATTCCCGCCACAATAATCAGAACGCTCAGAGCTTTCGACCACGCTATCGAATGTTTTTCCATGGTCGCGATGGAATTGTCACTCATATTCGATCTCCTTTTTTGGATTGCCGCATCGGGTCGTGCGACGTTGCCCCAGCCGCAAGTTGCGGCGTCGATCGCATTCCGTCGGGGAACGGAATCGGGGAACCCGAATTGGCGTATCGGTAGTCTACTCCGCCCGCACGCAAGTCAACCTAAATATTGTTCGTCGCCCACGTGTTCAAGCCAATCGACCGTCCTGCCGTCGAGCTTTTCCTGGATGGCGATGTGCGTCATGGCTGTTGTGGGTGTAGCGCCGTGCCAATGTTTTTCGCCGGGAGCGAACCACACCACGTCGCCCGGCCGGATCTCTTCTACCGGCCCGCCCCAGCGCTGCGCCCGTCCGCAACCGGCCGTGACAATCAACGTCTGCCCCAGCGGATGCGTATGCCACGCCGTGCGCGCGCCCGGCTCAAAGGTCACGCTCGCGCCCTGCACCCGCGCCGGCTCCGGCGCTGCCAACAGCGGATCTATGCGCACCGTGCCTGTAAACCAATCTGCTGGCCCTTTGCCCGAAGGCTGCGTGCCGGCTCGTTTGATTTCCATTGGATGGACTCCTTGTTGCAACGGTTATTGGCGGCTTCCCACCCTAACGGCAAAAAGCGCCGTTAGGATGGGGCACCCAGCGGTATTGCGTGGCGCGGCGGTCCGCTATTCCGCCTTCAGCGACGCCATGTCGATCGAGAAGCGGTACTTCACGTCCGACTTCACCAGCCGCTCGTAGGCTTCGTTCACTTTCTGAATCGGAATCACTTCAACGTCGGCGACAATGTTGTGCTCGGAGCAGAAGTCGAGCATCTCCTGGGTTTCCGCGATGCCGCCGATCAGCGAGCCAGAGAAACTGCGACGCCGGAAGAGCAGGCCGAAGACGCCGATGGGCAGAGGCTTATCCGGCGCGCCCACCATGGTGATGTTGCCGTCGCGGGCCAGCATGTTGATGTAGACGTTGATGTCGTGTTGCGCGGCTACGGCATCCAGAATGAAGTCGAAGCTACCGGCGTGCTTCGCCATCTCGTTCGCGTCTTTTGAGAGCACCACTTCATCGGCGCCCAGGCGCAGCGCGTCTTCTTTTTTGCTCGGCGAGGTAGTGAAGACCACCGTGTGCGCGCCCAGCGCATGCGCAAACTTCACGCCCATGTGGCCCAGTCCGCCCAAGCCCACTACGCCCACTTTTTTGCCCTTGGTCACACCCCAATGGCGCAGCGGCGAGTAGGTGGTGATGCCCGCGCACAGCAGCGGCGCAGTGCCCGCGAGATCGAGGTTCGCGGGAACGCGCAGCACAAAATGCTCTTTCACGACGATGCTGTCGGAGTAGCCGCCATAGGTGACGCCGCCCAGATGCTTGTCGGGAAAGTTGTAAGTGAGCGTGAAGTTCGGGCAGAACTGCTCCTGGCCCGCCTTGCACTCGGGACAGGTGCCGTCGGAGTCGACCATGCAGCCCACCGCGGCCAGGTCGCCCACCTTGAACTTCTTCACGGCCGGGCCGACCTTCGTCACGCGGCCCACAATCTCATGGCCGGGAACGCAGGGATAGACGGTGGGCATCGCGTCCTTCCATTCGTCACGCACCTGGTGAAGATCGGAGTGGCAGATGCCGCAGAAGAGAATTTCGATGGCGACGTCGTCTGCCGTGGGATCGCGCCGCGCGATCGTGGTGGAGGCAAGCGGCGATGTGGCGCTGGCTGCGGAATACGCTTTGGCGTTGGGCATGATAACGACCTCATTCTTTTGGAAAAATGCTTATGAGTTACAGATGCGCGGCAGAGGAAGCAGTCGCATCGATTTGTACATTACATTCTCATGAACAACCTTACAAGATGCCGGCAATCGATTTCCCTGCCTGCGGATCACTGACGACTCGGCCCCGCAGTCCCTGGTCCCTTAGTTCCTCAGTCCCGTAGTCCTTGCTCTCTTGCTCCCTCGGACCTATGATGGTGCGCAACCGCCATGAACGACATCGAATCGCAACTGACACGCTGGCAATCGGCCGGCGTCCTCGATGCGGACACAGCCGCCCGCATTCGCGCACTCGAATCGAAGAGCGCCGGGCAATCCCCCGTACCTTCCACCAGTCCCGCGGGCCTCAAGTGGCTGGTGGTCACGGGGCTCATTCTCGGCGCAATTTTGCTGGCATGCGGCGTGGTGCTCTTTGTCTCGTCGCACTGGGACCAGCTCGGCCCCGGCGAGCGCTACCTGCTCGTTATCGCTATGGTCGCCGTCTTCCACATCGCTGGCGGTCTCACGCGCGCGAGCTTCGAAGGCTTCTCCACCGCGCTCCACGCCGTGGGAACCATCTCCACCGGCGCGGCCATCGCGCTCGTCGGCCAGATCTTCAACATTCAGGAACACTGGCCGGCCGCGGTGCTGCTGTGGGCCGTGGCTGCTTTCGCGGGCTGGGCGCTCTTGCGCGACCAGGCGCAGCAAACCCTCGCGCTGCTGCTGCTGCCCGCATGGATATTTTCGGAACTCGCCTTCCGCATGGGTGACCACATCGCCTGCGCCATCTACGTGGGCCGGCTCATCTTTGTCTGGGCCGTCCTCTACATCACGTTCTTCATCGGCTCGCGGCGCAAGGCGGCGCAGGGAATTCTCTTCGCGGTCAGCGTCATCGGCGCCGTTACCGGCATCGTTCTCATGCTTGCCGGCTGGGCATCCCACTCCGCCGACCAGAGCTTCATTCCCTTCGGCACGCGCGTCTGGGCCTGGGTCGCAATCGCCGCCGTGCCGCTCCTCATCGCCACATTCCACGGCCACAAGGGCCTGGTTCCCATCGCCGCGGCCATCGTGTTCGCGGTCGCGCTGCCGTGGTGTTATCGCAACGTCGCTCAGCACTACAGTTATCCCGACGGGACGAAGTGGACCAGCACGTACACCGAACCCAACCTGCTGTCCCACGCGTTGGTGGCTGCCTTCGCCGTCTTCCTCTGCTGGTGGGGTGTGCGCCTGCTTTCGCGCGCGCTAGTCAACCTGGGGATTCTGGGTTTCGCGGGCGCCGTGGGATGGTTCTACTTCAGCAACATCTATGACGATCACGAGCGCGCCCTGGGACTCATCGGCCTCGGCGTTCTCTTCCTGGCCGGCGGGTGGGCGCTAGAAAAAATGCGACGGCGCATTCTGGCGCGTATGGCTCAGACCCCGCATCCTGCGGCCGCTGCGACAGAAATAGGAGGCGCGCAATGAAGATCGGCCGCGTCAACTTCTCTGCTGCCTCGCTCGTGCTGCTTGTTTTCCAGTTGGCGCTTGTCTCTACTATCGCCGCCAAGTATTTGTACCAGCGATGGAGCTGTCCGCGCGTCTGGACCCGCGCCGCCGCCGTCGATCCCGAATTGCCCATGCGCGGCCGCTACCTCGCTCTCCAACTCACCGTCGACGGCTGCCAAAGTACGCTGCCCTCGGCCAAAAACGCCAACTTCCCGCGCGATGTGAACGGGGCCGTCAAGCCCGGGTCGTATGTTCTGCGCCCGCAGGATGTCGATTTCCACGCCAACCTGAAGGTCGTCGACAACACCCTCGTCGCCGTGCGTCTTGAGGGCACGGAAGATTCCAATGCCGGAGAAGAAGTGGTGGGCACCGCAAGCTCGCCTTGCAATAAGATGCAGCTCGCATCGTCGACCGACTTCTTCATCTCCGACGCGGCACAAAGCCCGTTGCCGCTCAAACCCGGCCAGGAACTCTGGATCGAAGTCACCGTTCCGCCCAAAGGCCCGCCGCGACCCTTGCAGTTGGCCCTCAAAGACAACGGCGCGTGGAAGCCGCTGAATTTGCATTAAATTGCAGCATCGATGGCTTGCAGACTAAATGCCATGTCATCCTGAGCGACCGAGCGCTTTCCCTTCACTGAGTGAAGGGAAAGCGCGAAGGAGTCGAAGGATCTGCGGTCGCTTTTCGAGATGGCGCGCGAGCGCCGGCTTCAGGCTCTACGCAGCAATCGCGATTTAAGCGATGCGGCGATCAGGCCCAAACCCGTAAGGGTCAGGAGCATGGTGCCGGATTCGGGGGCAGGCATCACAACAAAGGTATAGTCGGAGCCCGCTTGGGGCGTCCCACTCAGGGCAATGGTGGATGTGGTGATGGGGTCACCATTCCCTGTGGTCCCGGTAAAGTCGAGGAGCAAGTCGGCGGGGGTGTCGGTGCTTTCAAAGCTGAAGCCGGTTAGCGACAGCCCGGGGTCCAGAGCATCGGTCGTGGTAGTCCATTCGATACCGGCCTTGCCGGCGACGGCCGGCTTCACTGTGTCCGTCCAGTCAGTGGGTGAAGTGATGTCGGTGGGGACGGTGGCCAGGAATCCGGTGCCTGGGATCCAGGCGAACCAGAAGGTTCCGATGTTGGTGGTGCCCGTGTTGGTGAGGGTGATGGAGTAGTCGTAGACGCCCGCCGAAGGCTCGGTGTAGGTGTAGGTGCCTGTAGCGGAAAGACTAGCGGCATGCGCGGTTGCGGCAAAGACCGCAACCAGGACGAGGACAGACAGCTTCCTCGTGTGGTGGGGAAGAGCAAGCATATTCGACCTCCTTAACCAATGCTGCGTTTGACGCCGCAGAATGCAAAGTTAGCACGGATCTGCGACGTGACCACTGCTTATTTATTGGATATTCATTTGCAGAGCGCTCAGCCGGGAGACCCGCCAACTGCTTTCTGCAGGCGTCCTATGCGCTGGCCGCAAAGCGCAATCCATCTTCGGCGAACCACCGCATCCGGACCGCGGCCACACACCCGCGCCAGGCTCCTTCACCCCGCCGCATTAGAATCAAGCAACCCCTCCGGCAGCACCATCCCCGCGCACTCGCCTTCTCTGCTACTTCCGGCGGGTCGCTACTCTTCCCGTTCCGTCAGATTCAGTCTCCATCAGTTTGTCCTCGACCAACTCCATGAAGGCGGCCATGGCGGGAGAAATCCATTTGTCCTTGTGCCAGAGGATATGGGTATCGATATCGAGGGATGGACCAGTCCAATGCAGTGCCTTGATATGGTTCTGGTGCAGGTCGCGGGCCACCACGATGGCTGGCAGCAATCCGATCCCCATGCCGAGGGCGATGCACTGCTTGAGTGCCTCCACGCTATGGAACTCCGTCACGTTGGCAGGGCGAATGTTCGCCAACGCCAGGGCACGATCAAGTTTTTCCCGGTAACTGCATCCCGCTTCCGTAAGCAGCAGATTCTCTCCGACCAGATCGACTGGCTTCACCGCGGTCCTGCTTGCAAGCGGGTGACTGGCATCGGTCAGCAGCAGGACGCGCTCTCTGCGGAGGCGGACGGACTTGATGCTCGAGGAGGCCTGCAAGCCGTCCCCGTGAATCACCATGTCGAATTTTCCGGCTTCGAGCTCAAGTGCAATCGTCGCATTCGAGTAAGGACGGAAGATGAGCTCGACGTGCGGAAATTTGCGGCGGAAAGCGCGCAATACCTCGGGCAACCGATAAGTGAGCAGACTCTCCGCAGCGCCGATGCGCAGTGGCCCGCTTGGTTCGGCGCCGGTTTGCAGAGCGCGTTGACCATGGTCCATGGCCGCGAGAGCCTGCAAGGCGAAAGGCAGAAAATTGCGGCCTGCGTCGGTGAGGGTTACGCGACGGCCGAGGCGGTCAAAAAGCGGTATACCGAGTTCTTCTTCAAGCGCCTTGATCTGCGCGGTCACGTTGGACTGCACAGTGTGAACTTTTTCCGCGGTGCGTGTGAAGTTCAACTCTTCAGAAAGCGTGCGAAAGATCTGTAGTTGCCGGACTTCCATGCTCAAATCTCCAATACAGATGCAATATATCACGTCAATCTATTGGACAGATATTTAAATCTCCGCCAAACTCTCCAAAGGTCGTAAGAGAAACATTCCCCAAAGGGGGTTGCAATGAACCGCATCACCACACTCGCACGAGTTTTTTCACATTGTGACTAAGCGCATGCTGCCTGTGACCAACAGCATCTGAGGCGCTTTGTGTGGACGTCTGAGCTGGACGGAAGAATGCTGTAAACCACTCAAACCAAATAACATCTTGGATCATTCGTCGTCTACTTGTCATCAGTACTGCAGGTTCGAAACTGCGCAATTCCCCTTGAACCCTAAAACCAGATTGGAGAAAAATCATGACGCTGATACGCCGCATTCCCCGCAGGCAAACTGTTCTCTCACTCGCAGCATTCTCGATCCTTCTTCTCACAGCGTCGAGCGTGCTCGCCAACCCGGTTGGAAATCCCGACGTGCCGGCAACGCCCGCAGGATTTGAGCCGCGCACCGTTCAAGAGCAAGTCAAGCTCGCCGGCGAATATCTTGCCGGACGCGGCGTGGCGCAGGATTCCAAGCGCGCGGCCTTCTGGTATGAAAAGGCGGCTGGCGCCGGCAATGCCTGGGCGCAGCTCCAGATCGGCTATCTCTATGATGCAGGCATCGGCGTTCCCAGGGACCCGGTGCGCGCTTTTCACTGGTATCAGCTTGCCGCCGCTGGAGGACTGGTCAGCGCCAAGGTGAATCTTGGAGCTGCCTATCTGTGGGGATACGGAGTTGACAAGAATGAGCAGGCTGCCTTCGCGCTTTTCCACGAAGCCGCGCAAAAAGGCAGCGGGCTCGCGGCTTGCTTCCTGGGAGACGTCTATCACTTCGGAATCGGCGTGGTGCAGAATGATGCCGAGGCCGAGCGCTGGTTCGCGAAGGGTGCAAAACTGCACAATCCCCAGGCGCTGTACGATTTGGGAACACTGTTTTTCGTGGGAACCAATCACGATCACAATCCCGGTACGGCTGCAACCCTGCTCCGGGAATCCGCGGCGGCCGGCTATGTTCCGGCTATGCAACAGCTCGGCATTTTGCTGGTTCGGAATCCGGGGCTCGCCCAGTATCCAGGGGAGGCCCAGACGTTCCTCAATGACGCGGCCAATGCTGGCTCGTGGAGGGCGTCCGCGTTGCTCGGCATCCTCGCGCGCGACGGCAAGGGCGCGCCGCGCGATGCAACTGCCGCGTACTTCCAATTCCGTGTTGCCGTGCTCGAAGGCGGGAACGAAGCGGAAAGACTCCTGAGAAAGGATACCGAGGTGCTTTCCAGCGAACTGGGCGCCGACCGCAAGGCAGCGATCGAAGCTCAAGCCGATGGCTGGCGCCAACGCCACCATGCCGTTCTTGAATTCGTCTATAAACAGGGGGAGAATGAGACAGGCTTCCCCGCCTACGCATTGGCGGCTCCCGAAGACGGCGGGCACACGGCTGTGTTGCTTCCCTTCGAGGCGGGAATCAATTTGGCATATGCCGTGCGATGAAGATCCGGCAACACGGATTCAAGGTGAACCCTCGGGCTTGTTTTTGCAGGCGATTTTGCCAGAGCCCAAACCGCAGCGAGGATTTTGACAATTGTGCGACATCGCCGCAGGCGGTGTCGTGAATTCAGAACGGAGTCTCGTGTCCGATCAGAGAAATCCCGAAACTGAATCCATCACGCGCGCGGGTGCGCCGGAATCGACCAGACGGACGATTTTGATGCACCCCGCATTTTTCGTGACTGCTTCCACGCTGGTGGGCCTGCTGTTTGCCCTCCAGGAGTGGGGGCACATGAACATGGAGGGCTACCAGATCAGTCCCAGGATCGTCTTGGAATCGTGGGGCTTGCAATATTTTCTGTGGGGAATCATCGGCTGGGTTCTTTGGCGTCTTTTCCGGCGGTTCATTCAAAGCGCCAGCATTGCACAGATGTTTACGATCGTCCTTCCCGTCAGCCTGGCGACGTACTTGATCGAGACCATGATCTGGATCGCTCTCGTCCCGCGTTACCCCATGAATAATCAGCATTCGGGCTATTGGCATCGCGTTGAAGTCAATTACCGGGGCGACTTGATGGAAAGCCTGGCCATATTCTGGTGCGCGTTTTTCTTTTTCCGCGGCATCGGGTATTACCAGCAGTTCCGGGAGAAAGAAACCGCAGCCGCGCAACTGGAAGTGCAACTGGCGAACGCAAAAATGGCCGCACTACGCATGCAGCTCAACCCCCACTTTCTTTTCAATACCATGAATAGCATTTCCAGCCTGATGCGCAGCGATGTGGATGCCGCCGACGCCATGCTGGAACATTTGAGCAGCTTGCTGCGTATGACTTTGGAACGCGGCGATGTTCAGCTCATTCCGCTGCACGACGAGATCGAATTCACGGAGACTTATCTTGCCATGCAGGATCGCAGATACGCAGGGCGCGTCACGCGGACGGTTACGGTCGATCCCGAACTTCACGACGCACTGGTGCCGGCCATGATCTTGCAGCCGATTGTTGAAAATGCATACGCCCATGGTCTATCGAAACTCGATCGCGGCGGACAGCTCTACATCGACATCCGCAGGAATGGACAACAGTTAAAGGTCCTCGTCACGAACAATGGCCTTGGCTTGAGCCCCGGCGTGAGTCGGGAATCGAACGGATCTGGCGCATGCGGATATGGCGTGGGTTTGACCAATGTGAGAGATCGTTTGCGTCTGCATTACGGTGACATGGGGTCGTTCAACATGCGCGAGCTGGATCTGAACCGCGTTCAGGTTTCCATCTCGTTTCCTTTGCAATTCTCGGCAAACCCAGCCGAAAGCCTAACAAGGTACGGTGCCTGATGATTCACGCAGTGGTGGCAGACGATGAAGTCCTGGCGAGGCAGAAGTTGCGCCAATTGCTTCGCGACGATCGCGACATTGAAATCGTGGGCGAGTCGGCAACCGCCCTTGAAACCATCGAACTTGTGAAAGCCACGAACCCGGAGCTGCTGTTTCTCGACATTCGCATGCCGGGCATGGATGGGTTCGATGTCGTCGATGCGCTGGCCAGCCATGCGGATGTTTCTCTTCCACGCATCATTTTCACCACCGCGTACGACCAATATGCCCTGCGCGCGTTCGAAGTCAACGCCGTCGACTATTTGTTGAAGCCCTTCACGCAAGAGAGATTGCGCGCAGCCATCGAACGAGTTCGCGAGCAGTCCCAGGCCAAGCCGCAGGCAACCGGCGCTGCGAACGGGAGTAGCCAGGGCGTCAACTTTTACACCAACCGCATCATCTTCAAGTCGCGCGGCCGCATTTTGTTTTTGCCTGTCTCAGACATTCGCTGGATTGGCGCCGAGGGCAACTATGTGCGGCTTTCAACCGCAACGGAAACTCACCTGCTGCGTGAAACCATGGCTCACCTTGCAGAGCGGCTCGATCCGCGGGGATTTTTGCGCGTGCATCGCTCCTTCATTGTGAACCTGAAGTATGTGAAGGAGGTGCGCCGGGAAAGCGATGGCGACTCCGTCGTAATCATGGATAGCGGCCAGAAGGTGGCATTGGGCCGCAGCTATCGCGCGTCTCTTAACCAGCAACTCCATCGCGCCTGAAAATCCCGATTCTTGAAGGCCCGCAGGAGTCGGCACGGAAGTTTCACTGTTACAAATTGCCGCTCGCATCCGGATCGCCGCCGTTTATCACAAATTCGCGCGTTCGGTCCCTCAATCCAGAGATTTGGAGATTTGAACTGAGAATTTCGCAATCGAGTAGAGCGTCTGAGGCTGGCGGAGCGAACGGCCACTTTTGCAAATGTTGTTGCTCCCGCTAAAGCGGCAGCTCGTCCCTTCAAGTCAGGTTTCCGTCACATTTCCTCCCGCGGCAAACCGATTGGACTGCCGCATGCATCGTAACTCTCCGGAGGCTCTTCCCCATGATTGAGACGCCGACGTATTCCCTGCAGCCGGCGCTGCTGCAAACCGAGCTGTCTGTCGGAACGAACTCGACCATTTTCAAATCCGTTCGAGTGAATGCCGACGCACACCGCATCTCCCGCGCGCTTACTGTGCCCGAATACCTTGAAGCCTGGATTTCGATTCCGGGCGCAGCGCCGGGTTCGGTGACTCTCGCCTCATCTGAGGACAACGGTTACCGCCTGGACCACTATTGCGCCAGCTGCCCGGCATTTAGAATCTCGGGGTCCTTCGTTTTTTGCCATCTTCGCAAAATGCGCTTGTTCTGGCGCAAGACCTCGAACGACAAGTGCGTGGTTAGCGTTGTCGACTTCCGCCTGAGGGGCGACTTCGGCAGCAGTGTCGTCGAGCTTCGCCACATCGCACTGGCTACCGCAGACGAGCGTGTCTGGCACGAAGCATTTTGGGGGCGCTCTCTTGAGAAGCTTGCGCTGCTTTTCGGGTCCTGATCAACCCGTATTTCGGGGGAATGCGATGCAGGAGATCGCACGCAATCACGCGCCCGGCGCGTTCAAATCCACCAGCCCCTCAGGCAGTGCCATTTCCACGCGCTTGCCTGCAAGGTCGATGCGGCGCAGATAGCTTTTGGCAAACGGAACCAGCACCTCGCCGCGGGCGCTGCGCACCACCAGCAGCGGTGCGGCCCCGCCGGAGCGGTCCACATTCTCAATTTCGCCCACGGTCACCGCTTCCGCGCCCGCCACATCTACCAGAACGCAGCCGATCAGGTCGCCGATGTAGGTTTCATCGGCGGCGAGCGGCGCGCGTGCGGCCTGCGGAACGGCCACAACCATCCCCTTCAGCTCTTCTGCTGCGCTGATTGAGTCCACACCCGCGAAGTGCAGCACGATGCCGCCCTTGTGCAGCCAGTGGTTGGAGAGGTCGATGGGACGGGCTGATGACGCAATGGGCTTGATCTCCCCGGTCCCCGGATGCGAGGGACCGGGGGCACCCACACTCGCCGGGAGCAGCCACACCTGACGCCGTTCAGCAAATTTTTCAGGGAAATCGGTGAGAATCTCGGCGAGGACCTCGCCTTTGCGGCCCTGCGGGCGGCGAATCCGCGCCAGCCAAACCCAGTTTTCAGGCGCTACTGGCACGGCTACCTCCGCCTCCGGAAGACGCGACAGGCGCCAACGAATGCCAAGCTAAATCTCGTCGTCCTCTTCCAGGATGTCGAGCGTGTAGCGGTGGTGCAGCTTCATGCTGACCGCGCCCAGGATGGTGCGCACCGAGCGCGCCGTCCGCCCCTGTTTGCCGATGACCTTGCCCACGTCCTGGGCCGCCACGCGAAGCCGGAGCACCGTATTTTCTTCACGGTCAACGGACTCGACTTCAACGGCTTGCGGTTCATCCACCAGGGCTCGCGCGATTTCGCGAACCAATTCGTCTACTTGCACCATTTCAGCTTGGGTCATGATCTTGCCTCTGACCTTCAACTTTCGGAGATTAGCACTCTGAAACTGTGCGCGAAGAATAACACGCATACCCCTTTGGAGCAAGAACTTATGTGCTGCCCAGGCCTTCCCGGCCCCGGGCACACAACACCAGCTTGAAGACTCAGGCTGCGGCCGGGTCAGAAACTGCTGGCGAAGGCGTCGGATCTGTAACCACCGGCGCGGGCGTCTCCGGAACTGCGGGGTTCTTGGCCACCAGCTTTTGCATGATGGGCGAGAGCGTGGCGCCCACGCTGCGCCAGTAGGCGATGCGGTCGTGCTTCAGGTTGACCGTGGCGGGGTTGGTGCGAGGATTGTAGGTGCCGACCACCTCAATCGAACGGCCGTTGCGCGCGCGGTCCTTCTCGATCACGACGATGCGGTAATAGGGCTGCTTGGGGGCGCCAACACGCGCCAAACGAATCATAACCACGGGTATACATTTCCTTTCCGGTTTCAAAAGCTTTCGGTGCGTTTTTGGGGGAATTCCCCGCCGGACCCTCACCCACACTGGAGTCCGCCAGGCAAGCGGCGGCAGGTCTCCGGCACAACAAGGGCCGGACAGATGCGCCCGGCCGCACACATCACAACACCTAAGTATCGCCGAAACCGGGCCTTTGAGGCAAATCTTCTTCCGCCTCCCGGAGGGAAGAATGGATAATAGCCAGGATGGAGTCGCCGCAAAGAGGAAATCCTCGGAAAGCGCTAAATACTAATCACTAACCACTAACCACTTGCCGCGGAGGCATCACCATGAGCCAGCTCAACCCATACGATAAGTTTCTCGGCGGCCAGCCGCCCGAGGCCATCTTGCCGGCAACGTCGAAAGCCATTACCACCTATCTTGAGGTGATTGGCGCCGAGCGGGCGATGGTGCCGCCGACTCTCGGCAAATGGAGCGCCGCGGAAATCGTCAGCCATCTCGCCGATTGCGAAATCGTCTTCGCCTTCCGCCTGCGCCAGACGCTCGCTGAAGATAACCCCACGATTCAGCCCTTCGATCAGGACAAATGGGCGGCGCAATACTCCGGCATTCCGGTTGCGCTGGCGGTTGAGGCCTTCAACGCCCTGCGCAATTGGAACCTGCGCTTGATTCAATCCGCGCTGCCCGCGGCCGCCGGCAAAACCATGACTCATCCCGAGCGGGGCGAAATGACCTTCCAGACCGTGATCGAAACCATGGCCGGCCACGATCTGAATCACCTCGCGCAGTTGCGCCACATCGCCGAGCTGACCGCCTGAAAGCTGATTCGCACACCGGCCTGCGGCGAAAATCGAGAGGCGAAAGCGAGGATTGCGGCGGTCGGCACTAGCTCCGCCAGCTCCGCAAACTCCGCTCGTCTCCTACCCCGCCGTCTTCTTCAGCAGCCACGCCATGTTTTGCCCCAGCGTTTTCATGGTCTGGATGCCTTCTTCATCCTTCTCCACGTCGCCGATCTCGCGACCGATGCCGATGTTCCAATACGACGAGCCGGGCACGATCATTTCGCTGATCAGAAAGAAGTGATTCAGCGTGTCGAAGGCGTGCAAAGCGCCGGCGCGGCGCACCGCCACCACGGCAGCCCCCACCTTGCGCCGGAAGATGCCGCCATTGGCCTTTGACACCAGGCAGGCGCGGTCCATCAGCGCCTTCATCTCCGGCGATACGTCGGCCACATACGTCGGCGAACCCAGCAGGATGCCGTCCGCCTGCTCCATCTTTTCGATGTATGCGTTGCCCATATCGTTTTTCTGCGCGCAGCGGTGATCTTTTTTCTTCGAACATTCGCGGCACGCCAGGCATCCGTGAATCGTTGCGCCGCTCATTTCGATCAGTTCGGTCCCGATCCCTTCGTTTTCCAGTTCCCTCATCACGTAGCGCAGCAGAATCGCCGTATTCCCGCCCTTGCGTGAGCTGCCATTTAGCGCCACAACCTTCAATCCAGTTCCATGCATCGATCAGTCTCCCTTTTTCTCTAGAGCGCCCGGGCGGACGCATTTTCTCGGAACTCCCATTGTGCTCCCGGCGGTCCAGCCTGTCTGTGTCGGAGAAATCTTTTGAAATAATGCAAATCCCGCCGGGAACCTTTTCGGGTTTCGCGTGGTCAAAGTGAATAGCGCCTGCTTCCACGACCATGCCGAAGATTCTTCGTGCAAGAATCGCAGGCACTTCCGTTCCACGGTCGAGGGCTGCCGTCAAAGCTCTCGTCAGGAGAAGTTATGCGCCGACCGTTTCTTGCTCTTCTGCTTTTGGCTCTTCCGCTCACCTTGACCGCCCAAAACCCCAAAGCTCCGGCACTCAAAGTGCCATCCTCAGCCGCTCCCACCGCGCCTTCTGCAATCGACCTGCCCGTGCGCAAGGTCGTGCTCTACAAAAACGGCGTGGGCTACTTCGAGCATGCCGGCGCGGTCAGTGGCAACCAGCGCGTGACGGTTGACTTCACCTCCGCGCAGTTGAACGATGTGCTGCAATCGCTCACCGCGCTCGACAACAAAGGTGGCATGATTGGCGCTGTCGGCTATAACTCCACCATGCCCATCGCGCAGCAGTTGACCACGCTCGCGCTGGGCCTCAAGGATTACCCCGCAACGCTCGAGGTCTACCACGCCATCCGCGGCCAGCGCGTGGAGGTGACCGGCGCAGGCGCTCCATTTACAGGCCGACTCGTCAACATCGAATTTCGCAAGGAGACCGACAAGAACGGCGTCACCTCAGAGGATCACTACTTCCTCATCGTCGCAACCGATACAGGCGCCTTGCGCACCGCCGAAATCACCGACGCCGTTTCCGTGCGCATGATCGATCCTTCGCTACAGAAGCAGTTCGCGTCGTATCTCGAAATCGTCGCCTCGGCGCAGGACCAGCAGTTGCGGCATTTAACGCTGGAAGACCGCGGCCAGGGCGAGCGCCAGTTACAGGTGAGTTACATCAGCGAGGTGCCGGTGTGGAAGTCCACTTATCGCATCGTCTTTCCGCGCGACCCCAACGGCAACGCCACCGTGCAGGGATGGGCTGTGGTCGATAACACCGTGGGCGTGGACTGGAACAATGTGCAGTTATCACTCGTGGCCGGCGCGCCGCAAAGCTTCATCCAGCCGCTCTCGCAGCCGCTCTACACGCAGCGGCCGACGATTCCCATTGCCACAGTGGCGCAGAACGCGCCTATTACGCATGATGCAGCCGAGTTCGACAAACTGGAAATGGCAGCACGGCTCCAAGCTCCGGCCTCCGCATCACAGTCCGTCACAGTGAACGCGAGCCCGATGTCGATTGAAGCGCTGCACGGGGGGCCGGGAGGCTTCGCTAGGAACAGTGCCAACGTCTCGGTTGGCTCCGGTGGAGGAATGGGCTCGGGCTACGGATCGGGCTCCGGCGGCGTCTACCGCGCGTCCGATGTGATCCAGGCGGGCGACGTTTCCACCAACGCCTTCGACGACTTCTTCGAATACGCACTCACCCAGCCGGTCACCATCCACAAGAACGAGTCGGCCATGGTGCCCATCCTCCAGCAGGAACTCCCCACAACCCACATCACTGTGTGGAGCGACAACCATCCCACGCCGCTGCGCGCCATCTGGCTTGAAAACACCTCCAAGCTCACGCTCGATTCCGGCAGCTTTTCGATTTTCGAGAGCGGCGAGTTTGCGGGCGAGGGCCTGCTCGATCCCATCCACCCCGGAGAAAAACGTCTGCTCTCCTACGCCGTCGATCAGGCGGTGAAGGTGCGTCGCGGCGACTTTTCCCAAACCCGAACGCTGCATCACGTGGCCATGCACGAAGGCGTATTGGTAGAAACCACAAGCTCAGTCACCGATACCACCTACACGGTGACCAACGCCGGCGATCAAACGCGGGCCGTGATGGTGGAACACACGCGCCAACCGCGCGCTGAGCTCGTTTCCGATGAGAAGCCGGCTGAAACCACCGCCACGGCCTATCGTTTCCGCACGGCCGTTGAGCCGCACAAGACCGCCGATCTGCACGTGCGCGAGCGCGCCGACATTTCAGAAAAGATACAAATTGCAGAGCAATCCGACAATGGCGATGTCCTCATCACCACAGGGAACTATTCACCCGCGCTTGCCCAGGTGTTGAAGCCGGCCATCGATGCCCAGACGGCGCTCTCCGATCTGAATAGCAAAATCGATGAGGTCACGGAAAAGCAAAAGACGCTTGCCGACGACGAGAACCGCTATCGCGAAAACCTGAAAGCGTTGAAAGACAACACCACAGCCAAGCGTTTTGTGGATGAACTGAATCAGGCCGAAGACGCGATCGATGCGGCGCGCAAAGAGCAGACCGATCTCGAAAAGCAGCGCGACGCGGCCCAGGCGCACCTCGACGTCGTCATCGCCAAGCTTTCCTTCGACACCGATCTGGATGTGGTGCTGTCAAAAACGCCGTAAACAACGAATGTAGCGCCGGTCTGGAGACCGGCGCTACTCCAGGTAGCCAATCTTCGGGCAAGTTCTACTTTGCGCCCGAAGCCGCCATCGCCTTGCGCATGCGCTCTTCCGCGTCGCCGGGCCAGTAGGCGCAGCCGAGCTCGAAGAAGACGGTGGTGTAAGGAATCGTCAGGTCCGTTTTGATGATGAGCACGCGAAAGACCTGTGAGACCGAGTCGAGCTTGGCGATGATCTGCTCGTGCAGCATCGGAATCTTGTTCGCGCCGGCCAGCAGCTCGTCGAGCTGTTTGCGGTAACGCGCCACGCCCGGCGCATCGGCATCGCTCACATACGCGAGTTCCTTGTCGATATAGACATTGGCGCGCACGTGCCGGCTGGCGTTGATGATGTCGAGCACCTTGCGCGCTACTTCAATCTGCCCTGCGCCGGAGACGATGGTCTCAATGCCGGGCTTCGATTGCGCGGGGTATGCGGAATCCGCCACCACGATCCAGTTGCGGTGGCCGTAGAGCGGCAGCAGGGTGTGCAGTTCAAGTTCCCAGTTTAGTTTCGTCAGTCTCGGCGCATCGGCCATGCTTTCCTCGCTTCGTGTGTGGGCGTGGACGCCCACACTACAGCCGGTCAGGAGACCGGCGCTACTACTTCAGTTCTTCATCCGCGCACACGGCCACTTTGCCGCATTTGCCTGAAGCCATCAATGCGTACGCATCGCCGGCGCGGTCAAGAGCGAAGCGATGCGTAATAATGTCGGCCGGATGCAGGTTCCAGCGTACCAGCCGCTCCACCAGTTCTTCCATCAGCCAGGTTGACGTCACCCACGAGCCGTACAACGTCTTCTGGTCGTGAATCAGGTCGGGCGAGGGATTGATCTCGACGCGTCCGCCCTCGCCAAGAAAAACAATCTTGCCCCACTTGCGCGTGGCGCGAATCGCCGTGGCGCGCGCGGCATCGTTCGCCGAGCAATCGACGGCCCGCTCCACGCCCATGCCCGCGGTCAGCCGTTTCACCTCAGCCACGTTGTCCGGGCTCGACATCAGAACCTCGTCGCACAGACCGAGATCCTTCGCAATCTTCATCCGCTCCGGCACCACGTCGATGCCGATGATCTGTTGCGCGCCCAGCTTGCGGCACAGCGCTCCCGTAGCCAATCCCACCGGCCCCAGGCCCGTAATCAGCACCGCATGATTGCCGTTGATGCCGATCTTCTCCAGGCCCTCGTACACGGTGCCGAATCCGCAAGCCACCTGCGCGCCATCGGCGAAGGAAAGCTCATCGGGCAGCGCGATCAGATCTTTCTCCTCGGCGATCATGTACTCGGCCATGCCGCCGTCGCGTTGCCAGCCGTAGGCGCGGCGATATTTTTCGCTGGTGCAGCTGATCATGTAGCCGCGCCGGCAGTCATTGCACACGCCGCAACCGGAGATGTGGTAGACAATCACGCGATCGCCCACCTTGAAGCGGCGGCAGCCCTCGCCCGCGGCCACAATCTGGCCGCACGGCTCGTGCCCGGCGATCACGCCCTGGTAACCCTCGGGGCCCTTGCCAAGATGTTCGTGATAGATGCAGCGAATGTCGGACCCGCAGATGGTCGAAGCTTTCACGCGCAATAAAACTTCCCCATGACCCGGCACGGGCACGGGTACCGTGCGCATCTCAACGGTGGAATTGCCGGGCAAAAACGCGGCGGTCATTGTGGATGGCATTTCCGTATTCCTCTTTCGATATGCGGGTCTGGAGACCCGCGCGACATCCGGACTGGAGTCCGGCGCTACAAGCTACGGCGGTGTAATTTCCCCGCTAAGATCCCACAAATCCTCCCAGGTCTGCCCGTCCTTCCACAGAAAGACCTGGCCTTTGATCAAGCGGCATTTGCGGTCGATGGTGGCAATCACGCGCATCTCTTCTTCGGTCAGCGGGTCGCCTATCGCCGCGGCTGCAAGATTTTCCCGGTAGTGATGCACGGAGAAGGGAATCGGCGTTTGCCCGCGCTGCACCGCCCACTTGATGCACACCGCCGCGGGGTGAGTTCTGTGTCGGCGCGCGATCTCCAAAATCACGCGATCTTCGGTGGGCGCGGTGTCTTCCGGTGTGCGGTCGCGCTCCGGCCTTCCCGGCGAGCCGATGGGGCAATAGCCGACGGGCTCCATGCCGTTTTCCACGACAAATTTGAACAGCTCCGGCTGCTGGAAATGCGGATGCAACTCCATCTCATTCACCGCCGGCCGGATACGCGCGTCGCGCAACAGCAATTTCAACTTCGGAATCGTCATGTTCGATGTGCCGATGTGCCGCACCAGGCCCAGGTCCACGAGCTCTTCCATCTTGCGCCACGTCTTCATATAGTTTTCGTGGATGTATGGCCGGGCGTCGGGCGAGCGCGAACTCACGTCGCATCCCGGCGGATGGAAGTTGGGGAACGGCCAGTGCACCAGGTAGAGATCCAAATACTCGAGGCGCAGGTCGGCGAGCGACTTGCGGCACGACGCGATCACATCGTCTTCGCCGTGCTTGTCATTCCACAGCTTCGAGGTGATCCAGAGTTCCTTGCGCGTGATTCCGCCGCGCAGAATTTTCTCGAATGCCGCGCCGATTTCGGCCTCGTTGCCGTAGACCGAAGCGCAATCAAAATGCCGGTAGCCGACCGCCGCCGCGCCCACGACCGCCGCGGCAATCTCACTCGGGGAAACGTGGTCTGAGCCGAACGTGCCCAGCCCGATGGCCGGCATCTTAGCGCCTGTTGAGAGCGTGCGTTGCGGAATCACCACCGGATCGATAGGAGCGAGCGGGGGAGCGGTTGAGGGTACGGCGGGGGCGGAATGTAGCATGCCTGATTTACCTTACGCGAATAAGAGTTAACGCTAACTTTACGGAGCATACCTTTTCCCATAACCGGTGTCAACTTCGATCTTCCAAATCCTAAAGAAGAGGTGGTCGATGTTCTCTGCGGCTACTTTTCGCCCGAGCCGGGATTTCCGTTTCATAGGCGAAACCCCTGGCAGTCGCACGAAGAAGGCGAAACGGCTGAAGCCGTGCCCTTTCAAAGCAGCTTTCTCCAGATTCCTTGGCTCATGCGATTGCCATGGCGCAAAACCGCCTCCGCAAACGATAATCACAGCCATTCTAGTAAACTGACGAATGAGCACAGCCAGCAATCCAGCGCTCAGCCTCGGCGCCCAGAGTATCGACTGGCGCCCCACGGTCAACCCGTGGATGGTGGCGCTGAGCGTGATGCTGTCCACCTTCATGGTGGTGCTCGATTCTTCCATCGCCAACGTCGCCCTGCCGCATATCGCCGGCAGCCTCTCTGCATCCACCGACGAATCCACCTGGGTGCTGACCAGCTACCTGGTCTCGAACGCCATCATGCTGCCCGCGTCGAGTTGGATCGCGCGGCGCATCGGCCGCAAGCGCCTGCTGATGCTCTCAATTCTCGCCTTCACCGGCGCATCGATTCTCTGCGGCATGGCGCTCAATATGCCCATGCTCATCGTGGCGCGCATCCTGCAAGGCGCGGGCGGCGGCGGCATGCAGCCCCTGGCGCAATCCATCATGCTCGAAAGTTTTCCGCCGGAAAAACACGGCAAGGCCATGGCTGCGTACGGCGTGGGCATCGTAGTCGCGCCGGTCATCGGTCCCACGCTGGGCGGGTGGATTACCGACAGCTATTCCTGGCGCTGGATCTTCTACATCAATCTTCCCGTCGGTCTGCTGGCGCTGTTCATGGCCAACCTATATATCGAAGACCCGCCCTATCTCCGCCATGCGCGCCGCGTCGCCATCGATGCCATCGGCTTTGGCCTCATGGCGCTCTGGCTGGGCTCGTTGCAACTGGCGCTCGACAAAGGCCAGGAAGCGGATTGGTTCGAGGCTACGTGGATTCGCTGGGTCACTGCGCTTTCCGTGGCGGCGTTTCTCGGTTTCATCGCCCGCGAACTGCTATGCCGCGACCCCATTGTGCAGTTGCACGCTCTGCTCGATCGCAACTTCCGCACCGGCACGATCATTACCGGGCTCTTCGGCGTCCTGCTTTACGGCGTCACGGCATTTCTGCCCCTGTTTTTGCAAACCCTGCTGGGCTACTCGGCCATGCAGAGCGGCCTGGCAGTAAGCCCGCGCGGACTGGGCGCGATGGCGGCGATGATGGTTGTGGGTGTGCTCATGAACCGCATCGACAGCCGCGCTCTGCTGGCTACGGGACTGGTCATTTTCGCTGTCTCCACGCTCATATTGGGCCACATCAACCTGGGCATCTCGATGGGCGCGGTGGCGTGGCCAAATTTTTGGAACGGCTTTGGAGGCGGTTTTGTTTTTGTACCGCTCACCACGCTCGCCATGAGCCGCCTGCGCAAGCAGGAGATGGGCAACGCCGCCGGCATCTACAACCTGGTGCGCAATATCGGCGGCAGCATCGGCATCGCCGCGCTCACCGCCAACCAGGTGCGCGGCGCGCAGATCCACCAGAGCTACATGGGCGCCAACCTGACCGCGAGCAACCCGGTTGCTGTGAACGCCATTCAAGGGCTCGCAGCCCGGTTCCAGGCCGGAGGCGCGAATGACGTCCTAGCGCATCAAGAGGCGATGGGCGCGGTGTACGGCAGATTGCAGCAGCAAGCCGCGGTCCTGGCCTACGCAGACAATTTCCGCCTGCTCGGCTATCTCGCGCTGGGTTGCATTCCGCTGTTGTTCATGATGTCGCGCCCGCGCCATGCAGCGCAGCGCAGTCATGAAGTTGCGGGGGAGTAGCGGGCGTCATTTTTCAGAACCACGCACACACAACGCGCGCATGAAAGAGGGGGAATACAGGAACCCGCTTTCTTGGTCGTTGGGTTTTCCTTGTCCGAAATCGAAGTACGAGTGATAGCCAGAACTGAGCCAGCCCGGATCGTAGGCCCATTCGTAACCGGTCAAGAACAGACTGCCCTTTACATGCCACGTGGTAAGGTCATCGTCATGCGGCCCGGTCAACCCCGGTGCACGGGCTGTTCGGTCGAAAATAGGTTGCAACTCGACCATATTAGCCAGCCTCCAATCAGCATAGCCAGCCAAGCGCAAGTTGCGGCAGTATTTCACGGCGCTCTTTAAGCTCACGTCTCTACCGTTGTCCCTCGCTGCCCACATGAGTCCAGTAGCCGGATCGACCCAATACCCAAGCGCTTGGGTTTCTTGAGCCGGCCCCGTCGAGGATGGAGTGCCGGCGACCGTCGCGGCAGTACCCGGCTGCGTCTGCGCCCGCGCGGCATCTGCCGTTCCCAGAAACGTCAGCGCTGCGAAGGCCAAAAGAATGGGTTTCCGGAAGTCGTGCATGGACCAAGGATAGATCTGATTGAGAACCTTGCTGAGACCCATTGGGACACTTCCTTAACTGTCACAAT
>JARLFZ010000055.1 GCA_031296305.1 Occallatibacter sp.
CGTGCTCATGTAGTCGTAGATCAACTGCATGTTGGCGGGCAATCCGCCGTGATCGCGCTCTGAGAGTGCGACGTAAGCCTTCAATTCGCTGGAAATCTGGCTTTGGCTGCCGGGATCGCCCTGTTCGATGAGCGCTACGGCGTATTCGAGATGAGCGGCCGGGATGGCGCCGCGGTCGGCATCGAGCTTGAGTGCGGTGTTCAGATGGACGAGGGCATCTTGCCGCTCCTCGGGCGAGCGCGCGGTGAGCCGCTCCAGCTTGGCTAGATAGAAATGTGCCGAGGCATCGTCGGGCCGCTGCGAGATTGCGCTTTCCAGATTCCGCTTGGCTACTGCGAAGAGATCGAAGTCCATGGCCAGGATGCCGTTGTCGCGGCGCACCGAGGCAACCATGGGGGTGAAATCGGGACTGTTGGGATTGAATCCCTGGCCCTTGCTGCGCAATTCGATGTCGGCCTTCAGCATGCCGTTCAACAGGGTCTGAAGATGGGCGTCGCGCCCCTTGACGCGGGGCGCCGAGCCCATGAATCCCAGGCCCATGCGCGAGTCTGCCGTGACCACCTGGTTGAGAGTGTTGAACAGATGCTCGATCTGGCGCGGATCGAATCCCTGCTCCAGCATGAGGTGCACGGCCATGTCATCGGCATCATCTTCTTCATGGGTTCCCCAGATGACGGGCTCAAGCTGCGGATGAATGAAGTAGTGACCCACTTCCATTCCCGTAGCCAGACCGGCGCTGCCGCCGAGCAACGAGCCCATGCGGAGCGGGATGAGCGCGCTGCCCAATCCTGCGCCCATGACCATAGAGCCCACGTCGGTGACGATCTTTTCCTTTTCTGCCTTCTCTTTGGCCAGCTCCATCTCAATGTGTTTGTCGCGAATGCGCAGGTAGGCCTGGCGCAGCTCAATGTGGGCGATCTCGTGCGCCAGCACGTAGCTCAACTCGGATTCGGTGTCGAGCATGGAAAGCAGGCCGGTGGAGATGTAGATGGTTCCGGTCGAAAGCGTGAGCGCCTTGGGAATGGGATCGTAGAGGACGCGGAAGGTGTACACATTGGCGGAGTTTTTTGGAACCAGCCGCTGCCCCACGTGGTTCACGTAGCTCTGCACGACGGGGTTGACGTAAACCCTTTGCCGGTCGAAGGAATCACCCGCGATAGCGTCCTGGGACATGCCCCAGTTCTCGGTGAGGTTGACGCCATAAGCAAGTTGCATGTCGCTCTTGCGCAGTTGGTCCCATTCCTGCTGGATGGCATCCTGGACGTCGGACATCTGCTCGATGCGAGCGATCTTGTCCTTGTCGACATTGCTCAGATCGGCCGGCGCGTTCGGGTCTGGCTGGCCGTTCTTGTTTTTCTTTCCGGAAATGAGGTTGCCGATTTGCGAAGACGTCGATTGGGCGGGCAATACTTCGCAGACAAGCAGGGCGCAGAAGGCGATGGCGAGAAGTCTTTTCATAAGACTCTCCTTTTTTTGGTTGACTCGGCGCCGGGAAACGCCGTGACCCTGGGGATGGCTGGGGACGCCCGCTACCCACAGAGTATAGGCTCGGCGTTTTCGAGCGTCAATGAGAGTTTGACCGCGTCTTTGGCGGGGTTCCGGCCACAAGACGCGCTTGTGAATTGAGACGGAATGGGGGTGGAAAAAGACTTGGGCGTGCAGGCCGCGGGGTGGGGCGCGAGGTCTGCGCAGGTATCGTATGCAGAGGCAAATGCCCGAACTGTGACCCTAGGCACATTCCCATGCCGGCCGCCACGCGACAATAAGTCGTGAAATACCCGGCGAGAACGCCAGCCGGGTGGAGAATGGACTCATGAGCGATCTTGCCACGCTGGCTGAAGCCGTTGCCGTGGACCCACTTGTCGGGCATCCCGCGGATTATCACGTCTTTGATAAATTCATCACGCGCTGTAAGGCTCTGCCCGCCATCACCACGGCCGTGGTGTGGCCGCTGAGCGAGGTGGCGCTTAAGGGCGCCGTGGAAGCCGCTGCCGCCGGTCTTATCGAGCCCACTTTGATCGGTCCTGAAGCGGCGATGAAAGCGCTGGCTGCAAAGCTCGGCGTCGACATCAGTAAATTTCCCATCGTGGAAGCCGAAACCGAGGCCCAGGCAGCTACGGCGGCCGTAGTAATTTGCCGCGCGGGCAATGCGCAGGCGCTGATGAAGGGCAGCCTGCACACCGACGATCTGCTGAAGCCGGCCATGCAGCGCGATACCGGTCTGCGCACGGCGCGGCGCATTTCGCACGTGTTCATCATGGATACGCCTGCCTACGCGCGCACCCTGCTCATCACCGACGCGGCGATCAACATCACGCCCGAGCTCGAAGACAAGGTTCACATCGTGCAGAACGCCATTGACCTGGCGCATGCGCTGGGCATTCCCGAGCCCAAGGTGGCGCTGCTGTCGGCCATCGAGACGGTGAATCCCAAGATCCAGTCCACGCTGGACGCGGCTGCGCTGTGCAAGATGGCGGACCGTGGCCAGATCACGGGCGGCATTCTCGACGGGCCGCTGGCGTTTGACACCGCGGTGAGCGAGAAAGCGGCGGCCATCAAGAAGCTGGTTTCGCCGGTCACCGGCCAGGCCGACATTCTTGTGGTTCCCGATCTCGAGAGCGGAAACATGCTGGCCAAGCAACTGGAATACCTGGGCGGCGCGCAACTGGCAGGCATTGTGCTCGGCGCACGTGTGCCCACCATCCTTACCAGCCGTGCGGATTCTGCGGAGACGCGGTTGGTGAGCTGCGCGGTCGCGGTGCTGCTGCACTATGCGGCGCATCCGGCGGTGAAAGTGTAAGAGATCCCCTGGTTTTCGTGTTCAGACCCACGTCCCGCGTCCTCGCGCCCAAAAAGATGGTAGCCATCGGCCGTCGATGAATGCTACCCTGCGCAAATCGAGGTGCAGTAACAAGCGCAGAATCCCCCCTGGTGCGTGCCTCGCTCAAAGCAAAGGTCCAAAATCCAAGGACGAGGGAACCTGACCATGCAAATGCGCCATGCCATGAGATTTCTGCGGATCGCCGCCGTGCCGGTGATCTTGATTATCACTGCAGTTCCAGCCTTTGTCTCCGCTCCAGCGCAGGCGAAGCCGTCTACCGCGCCAGCCGCAACTCCGGTCCACTTGCAGACCTATACTCTGCCGGACAAAAGCGCCTCTGCCGGTGTGCCAGCCGGATGGAAAGCCAAAGGCGGTGCCAGCGGCATGATTGCCATGTCGGGACCGCAGGGCGAGAATATCACTCTCGGACAGATCATTCTCGCGCATGACGGTCCGTTCCACGTGGGGCAGAAGGGCCCCGAAGGCGCTGTGATCACCATGCCGGCTTCGGCAAAGCTTAGTAACAAACTCCTCATGATTTTTGAGCAGACTGCGGCGGCCAGCGGAGAGTCGGCTCCTCAGATTAAATTCCTCTACGGAACCCTTCTCCAAGTTCCGGCGTCTATGGGCCAATGCGGCGTGTTTGTTGTGAGCAATGGCACCACTCGAGTCAATGCAATGGGTATTTTCTGTTCGCTCCCGGACGACTCCGGCCAATTTTTCAAGAATATTTTGATCATTGGTTCGGCGCCCGTAGCTGTGGCCGCCCAGACTGAGCCTATCGTTTTGGCAGTCTTCAAGAGCTACACGATTGCTCCTGGTTGGACGCAAAAGATCCTATCCCCCTTCATGTCACCCGCCGCGGGAGGGCCCAGCACGCAGTACGGGGTCGATTCGTACACAAGCCTGCTTTTGCAGCAGCACGCAATTGATGTCGGAGCCCAATGCGTAGACGCAGGCCTCGTCGGCCCCTCGAGCTACCATCAAGCGGCCGAGTGCGGTTATTTGTCGCCGGACTTCTAGAGTAGGGGCCGCCTTGGGAGCGCCCATTCTCCAGGTGCAAATTTCAACAGTTTTTGACGGTGGACGGAAGCATCGAGCGAAACTTCGGCTGGTGGCGTGGCATCCTATGAGGGCGCGACAAACGCGGGCGTTCTTCCCCAGGGCAATCTAAACAAGACAAATTCCGCGCCCCCGCATGGAGGTTTTATGTCGACCGAAACGAGTCATCGATCCCCCGCGGCCAAAGAAGCGGGCAAAACCGATAGCCGAGACGGATTCTCGCCCGAGCAGGTGAAGACCCTGTCGAGCGCGCTCAATCCGCTGCTGGCGGATTTCTTCGCCCTCTACCTGAAAACTAAGAATTTTCATTGGCACATGAGCGGCCCGCACTTCCGCGATTACCATCTGCTGCTCGACGAGCAGGCGGACCAGATCTTCAAAGTCACTGACGATATCGCGGAGCGGGTGCGCAAGATCGGCGGAGAAACGATTCGCTCCATCGGCCAAATTGCGCGTCTGCAACGCATTGCCGACAACGACTACGAGTTTGTGCCCCCGCACGGCATGCTCGAGGAGCTGGCGGCCGATAACAAGGCGCTCGCGGAGAGCCTGCGCAAGGCGCACGAAGTGGCGTCGGAGGCGAACGACTACGCAACGACCAGCCTGATTGAAGTGTGGATCGACGAGGCCGAGCGGCGCGCCTGGTTCCTGTTTGAGTCAACACGCTAAATCAACACGCTAAAAAGGATCGGGGCAGCGGATTGCGCGCTGAGGCGAGTTTCGCGCAAAACGCACGTGCGAAACTTGGAGTATGCCGCAAGCGTTGCCCTCGCTCATCCCCACACTGATTTTTGACCTGGACGGAACTCTGACCGATTCGAAACCCGGCATCGTCGGCTGCCTGCGCGAGGTGCTGGAAGCGCGCAAGATGAGCGACTACGGCGACCTCGATCGCTTCATCGGGCCGCCGGTAGAACAGTGGTCCGAGGAGCTGTTGCCGCAAGGCAGTGCGGAGGATCGCACGGCGCTGGCGCGCGCGTATCGCGCCTGCTACGACCGCGTGGGGTGGAGCAACAACTCGGTTTATCCCGGCGTGGCCGAGATGTTGGCAGAGCTGCACCGCGAGGGCTTTCCGCTGTACGTGTGCACATCGAAGCATGAGCACTTTGCCGTGCGCATTTTGGAGAGCTTCGGTATCGCGCAGTATTTCAAGGGCATCTACGGCGACAGAATCGACTACGAGAGCCACACGAAGAGCGATCTGCTGGCGCGCGTTCTTAGCCGGCAGGAGATCGATCACGCATCGGTGTGGATGGTAGGCGATCGCAGCTTCGATATCGAAGCCGCGCACTTGAACGGCATTCGTTGCCTGGGCGCCCGGTGGGGCTACGGTACGCCGGAGGAGTGGGCGCAGGCCGATGCGGTTGCGGCCACGCCCGCGGATGTAATGGGGATTGTGCGGGCGCACGTACCCGGCGCAGCGGCGGCGCCACGCAGTGCCCTTGCGTAGGCGGGTCGCGATAACAATTGATCTCTTGCGGCGGTTTCACCATCTATCATGATGCTGGTCCTTTCGATTCGGTGACAGGAGGGCGCGCAAGATCATGCCGTCGACCGTCGCATCGCCTATCGCTGCCGCTGCCGGCGGCAGTTTTCTACTTGAAACCCGCACCCCGAGCGAAATCTTTATCCCCGAAGACCTGAACGAGGAGCAGCGCCAGATCGCGGCTACGGCGGCGCGGTTTGCGCGCGAAGAGATTCTGCCGCGCGTGGCGGCCATCGAGGCGAAAGAGCCCGGCGCGATGGTGGAGTTGCTGCGCAAGGCCGCCGACCTGGGATTTACCGCCGTCGATACCCCTGAAGAGTATGGCGGCATGGGGCTCGATAAGGTGAGCTCCACGCTGATCACCGACCACATCTCGGTGCTGGCCAGCTTCTCCACGGCATTCGGCGCACACATCGGGATCGCGACGCTGCCGCTGGTGTGGTATGGAACTGAAGAGCAGAAGCAGCGCTGCCTGCCGAAGCTCGCCACGTGCGAGTGGATCGGGGCGTATGCGCTTTCGGAAGCCAGCTCCGGTTCCGACGCCATGAACGTCCGCACCCGCGCTACGCTTTCACCCGACGGCGCGCACTACATCCTGAACGGCGAGAAGCAGTGGATTACAAACGGCGGCACGGCGGATTTGTACACGGTATTTGCCAAGATTGATGGCGAGAAGTTCTCCGCATTTCTGATCGAACGCAGCACGCCGGGGCTGACCGTGGGCGCCGAAGAGCACAAGCTGGGAATTCGTGGCTCGTCCACGTGCCCGCTGGTGTTGCAGGACTGCAAAATTCCCAAAGAGAATCTGCTGGGCGAAGCCGGCAAGGGCCACCACATCGCGTTCAACGTGCTGAACGTGGGCCGCCTCAAGCTGGGCGTGGCCTGCATCGGCGGCGCGCGGCATGCGCTGGCGGCCATGATCCGCTACGCCAAAGAGCGCCACGCCTTCGGCAAGGCGATTGCTGAATTCGGCTTGATCCAGCGCAAGATTTCGGCGGCTGCTACGCAACTTTACGCAGCCGAAAGCATGGCGTACCGCACGGCGGGGCTGATCGATGCTCGTTTGGCAAAGCTCGTCGCGGACAATCCCGAACAGCGTGTTGACGTTGCGCGCAACATCGAGGAATACGCGGTCGAGTGCTCCATCCTCAAAGTCTACGGATCGGAGATGCTCTCTCTGGTCTCGGACGAGCTGATTGCCACCATGGGAGGTTACGGCTACACGGAGGAGTATCCAGCGGAGCGGACATATCGGGATGCAAGAATCAACCGCATCTTTGAAGGGACAAATGAAATTAATCGGCTGATCATCACCGGGTGGATGATGAAGCGAGCCATGAGCGGAAAGCTGCCGCTGCTGGCCGCGATCAAGCGCGTGATGGACGAGGTGATGCAGCCGCCTTCGTTCGACGGCGCGGCAGGCTCGGGCGAACCGCTGGAGCGTGAAGCAGAGGTGCTGTCCAAAACCAGGAAAATAACGCTCTTTGCCGCGGGCGTGGCCAGTCAGCGCTTCATGACCGGGCTTGAGGAGCAGCAGGAGATTGTGGCCGACCTGGCCGACATGATCAGCCAGGTGTATGCGCTGGAGTCGGCGCTGCTGCGCGCGCGCAAGCTGGTGGCAGCCGGGCGCAGTTCGGCCGAACCGGCCGCGGCTATGACTGGCCTCTTGGCCGATGAAACCATGGGGCTGGCCGAGCAGGCGTCGCGGCGCGTGCTGGCCGCTTGTGGCGAGGGCGATGCGCTGATGACGCAGCTCGCTATTTTGCGGCGGCTGGCGCGATTTACGCCGGCTGATCCTGTGGCATTGAGCCGCACGGTGGCCAAACATGCGATCGCGCTTGAGCGGTATCCGGTCTAAGTCGCATGCCGCCAGTGCCTGACGCGCGTCCCACTCTCCGCCTCGCTCTCGATGCGGCGGAGAAGGTTCTCGCCGAGGGTGCGCACCCCGAGCGCGCGCGGCGGGACACCGAGACGTTGCTCCTGCATGTGCTCAAAACGAATGTGCCGGACGTGAACCTGGCGTGGCTCATTGCGCACGATGGCGAGACGCTTGCGGCCGATGCCGCCGCATCGTTCTGCGATCTGATTGAACGCCGCCTCGCCGGCGAGCCGATTCAGTACATCACCGGAGAAGCGGAGTTCTATGATTTGCCGTTCTATGTAAATCGCGACGTGCTGATTCCGCGGCCGGAGACGGAACATTTAGTGGAGAAGACGATTGCGCTGGCTGCCGAGTTCGTGCGGCCGAAGATTGTCGACGTGGGGACGGGTTCGGCCGCGATTGCCGTGGCGCTGGCGCACGCGCTGCCTCTCGCAGAGATCACGGCGACCGATATTTCCGCGGGCGCGCTGGCCGTGGCCAAAGCCAACGCTGCGCGCAACGGAGTGGCGGATCGCGTGCGCTTTCTTGAAGGCGATTTGCTGGAGCCGGTAGCGGGCGAGCACTTCGATATTGTGGTTTCGAATCCGCCTTACGTGCCGGAGAGCGATCGCGCGACCCTCGACGTTGAAGTGCGCGATTACGAGCCGTCGCAGGCGCTCTTCGCCGGCGAGGATGGCCTCGCAATCTATCGCCGTCTCATTCCTGCCGCATTTGGCGCGCTTGTTCCTGGCGGCTTTGTGACGCTCGAGATCGGTTACGGCCAGCGAGCGGGGATTGAGGCGTTGCTCGCGCGCGAAGGTTTTGCGGGGATCGAATTCATCGCGGACTTGCAGGGCATTGCGCGCGTGGCTGTGGCGCAGCGCACCAGCAGTTGAAAGTGGGCGAAGCCAGGCGGCTTCCCACCCTTTCGCAAAGCACGTGAAAGGATGGGGCACGGGACGGTGGTGCGGGGTTGAGAGGGGTGGGTTGAGGTTCGTGCGATCCCCGGTCTCAGAATCGAGACCGGGGGCACCCACATCTTGAGAATTGCTGAAGGCGAAATCTGCACCCGCATCTTGAAAATTGCCGAAGGCAAAATCTGCAATTGTGTCTTCAGGCGCGGCCGGTCTTGTTCAGTTCCTTGTAGAAGCCGAGATCTTTCGCTGAGAGCAGCTTGGTGATGTAGGCGATCTGACCGTAGTGCATGCCGAAGTGCTCGACTACGTGGTAGACAACGTAGACCCCGTTGGTGTGATAGCCCTGCACTTCGTAGTTCGCCAGAAGCTCGGCGGGCGTGAGGCGGTCGAGCACTGCGGCGGCTTGGTCGAGCGTGGCGCCCAGGCGGTCTAGCAACTCCGTTGCCGATCCGCCTTCTTTGGCTGCGAACTCGGCCGGGCGGTTGCGCTTGTCTTCGTCCTTGTTGAACGTGCTGACGATCCACTGGCCCACATTGCCGTTCAAATGCAGCAGCAGGTTGCCGATGGAGTTCGACGCCTCGTTGGGCCGCCACCAGATCTGGTCTGTGGTGAGCGATGCGACGCAGGTTTTGATGCGCGGCCAGTGCTGCTCGAAGAGAAGCTTCCGCGAAGTTTCGAGAAAGAGTGCGGTCAGATCGGAGTCGGCGGTGGTCATAAGGCGCCTCGTTGGGGTTAGTGCGAACACTTTCGTTTGTGAAGAGCCGCGGAGCGTGGGTCAGGAGACCCACGCTACAGCCGGTCTGGAGACCGGCGCTACAGATTCTACGGTCAGTCCTAGATTAGCTCGTAGCCGGCGAACCAATAGCCGATCTCGAAGGCTGCGGTGTCTTCGGCGTCGGAGCCGTGGATGGCGTTCTCCTGGATGGAAGCCGCGAACTTCTTGCGGATGGTTCCTGGGTCGGCATTGGCGGGATTGGTTGCGCCCATCAGCTTGCGCAGGTCCGCGATGGCGTTGTCTTTTTCGAGAACCATCAGAACCAGGGGTCCCGACGACATGAAGTCTGTCAAGGCCGCGAAGAATGGCTTGTCGCGGTGAACGGCGTAGAAGCCCTCCGCCTCGCGCTTGGTGATGGATTCCTTTTTGATGGCGACGATGCTGAAGCCTGCCTTATCAATTTCGGAGAGGATGGCGGCGGTGGCATTGTTGCGGACCGCATCCGGCTTGATGATGCTAAACGTGCGCTGGGACACTCGAAATCTGCTCCTTGAAGGGGGAATTTCCCGTTCATTCCATTGTATGGTCCATTGAAGAGGGTTTACCGCCGCCCAAGGCTCGTGAAGCCGGCCCGGATTTCCACACCCCTGACGCGCGGCACTTTGGAGGGCGTACAAACTTCAACGCGCTGATTTCAGGAATGTTACGTAGGTCATACTGGCCTGATTACCCGAAAATTGCCTTCGGACACTGTCCGCGGGATGAGGGCTATATACCACTAAAGACGTATTTAGACCCCTTTCTTGGTGCTTGTAAAAAGCCCGTTTTCTGCTAAAACTTGAATGTGTTCAGAAGTGTTCCGGGTGCGGTTACTGGGTTTCGGTTACCAAGAACCCGATTTGGGGATCACTTATGATTGTTACTGCGCTACAAATCGCCGCCGTCCTGGCCATTGCGCTGTACATGGTGCATTGGCAGAGGAGTGCGCGGCGACGCAACGCCCAATCCTGGGAGTCGTTGCTAGCTCGCCTGCGCCCCGAGTGGAGCGCGCGCGAGTTGAGCGATCAGTTCCTGTGGAAAGAGGGTTTGAGCGCCACGCCCGAGGATGCATGGCAGCGCATGGAAGGCCCCCGTGGCCTTTGGGTGATGTACCAGAATGCGCGCGTCATGCTCGAAATGGCGGATTTCGCATCGACACACTGCGAGGGCGTTGACCGTCTGCTTATCGAGACTCTGCGCAGCGATGCGACGCAGATTCGTATGTGCGTGCTGGTAGCTCTGGCGCAATATGCATTCACTCACGCCGGCGAAGGTGTTCGCGTGCACGCTTACCGCGCTGCCGCGATGTACACCGGCATGGCGGCTCGCATGACGCAACTGCTGCAGGATCACGCAGCCGTCATGGTTCCTGATTTTGTTGCAGCGATGTAACCGTACCTCGTCCCCCGCAAACAAGAACCCCGGCCAAGGCCGGGGTTCTTCTTTTGGTGGCAGCGTTCCTGTGTTGCTCTAAGCCCAATGATGTTCATTTGAGGAACGGTGCGGGCGTGGACGCCCACACGACAGCCGGTCTGGAGACCGGCGCTACATCGGGCCGCGGCTCTCGTATTCCCTAGGTGAACGGTATTGGCCCTAGGCCGGATTCTCCTTGAGGAACGTATTGATGGATTCGTACTCGTCGCCGGTGAGGCGGAAAGTGAGCGCGGCTGCGGTCTCTTCCACCTGGCGTGGGCCGCGGCCGCCCACAATAGCTGCGGTGATGGCAGGATGATGCAGCGTCCACGCCACGGCGACCACGCCGGGAGTGACACCGTGCGCGTTGCCGATCTCGCGCAGCAGTTCCACCAGGCGCAGGTTGCGGCTGAGGCGCGGCTCGCTGAATTCGACATTTTTGTGACGCCAGTCGTCAGGCGGCAGAGCGGCAATGCGCTCCGCGGTCATTTTGCCGGCCAGCAGGCCTGAAAGCATGGGCGAGTAGTTGATGACGCCGATGCCGTTGGCCTGCGCGAAGGGGAGGATCTCCGCCTCGATGGCGCGGCGCAGCATGGAATAGGGCGGCTGCAGGCTGGTGATGGGCGCGATCTTCGCGGCGCGTTTCATCTGGTCCACATTGAAGTTCGAAACGCCGATCCAGCGCAGCTTGCCCTGCTCGCGCAGGCGGCTGAGCGTCTCCCATCCCTCTTCAATCTCGCTGTCAGGATTGGGCCAGTGGATTTGATAGAGATCGATCGCTTCCACTTGCAGGCGGCGCAGCGAGGCTTCCACTTCTTCCGCGAGCGACGCGGCTTTGAGCGAGTTGTAGATGCTGCGGTCGGCGTGCCAGCGCATGGAGCACTTGGTGAAGATGTAAGGCTTGTGCGCGGAGGATTTCACGGCGCGGCCTACTACTTCTTCTGAGTGGCCCAGCCCGTACACGGCCGCGGTATCAATCCAGTTGATGCCCAGATCGAGCGCGCGATGGATGGCGGCGACGGAGTCGTTGTCGTCCTGGGGACCCCAGCCGTATTGCCAGTCGCCGCCGCCGATGGCCCATGCGCCAAAGCCAATGGCGGTGATCTGGAGATCGGAGTTGCCGAGAGTGCGCAGTGTGGGTGAGGAAGGAATCGTCATGAGAAAAGCATAGATGATAGGGACGCTCGATCCATCCACTGGTTACAATGGCGGGATCGCATGCGGGCGCCTTTATGCGAAAGCAATACTGCATGCGTGGAGGATTCGGCGATGAGCCATGCGGTCGCGGAAGCGCCCCGACAGGACGCCAGGAACGTCGCAGTCGACGCATACCGGGGCTTCGTTATGGTGCTCATGATGGCCGAAGTTCTCCAGTTCCCGCTGGTGGCGCACTCTTTTCCCGGCAATCCGGTGTGGCAGTTTCTTGGCGCCCAGCAGACGCACGCGCCGTGGACCGGTATGAGCCTTCACGACAGCATTCAGCCCGGTTTCACTTTTCTCGCCGGGGTTGCACTGCCCTATTCGCTGGCGAGCCGCAAACGCAAGGGCGAGTCGTTCAGGCACATGCTTTTTCACGTGGTCTTGCGCAGTGTGCTTTTGATTGCCCTGGGAATTTTCCTGCGCTCCACCGCCGGGCCGATTACCTACTTCACGTTTGAGGATACGTTGACGCAGATCGGCCTCGGTTACACCTTCGCTTTTCTCATCGCATTTCTCAAGCCGCGATGGCAATGGGTCTCTCTGGCGGCGATCCTGTTTGCTTATTGGCTGGCGTGGGCGTTGTATCCGGCGCCGGGACCGGACTTTGACTGGGCGTCTGTCGGCGTTAGACCCGATTTCTACCAGCACTTGCTTACGGGCTTCGCCGCACACTGGAACAAGAACAGCAACTTTGGGCAGGCGTTCGATGTGTGGTTCCTGAATCTCTTTCCCCGCACGGCTCCTTTTGCGTATAACGCAGGCGGCTACCTCACTCTCAGCTTCATTCCCACGTTGGGAACCATCGTGCTGGGGCTCATTACAGGAAGCTGGTATCGCGAGACGGCTCCCCGCATTCCCTTCCGCAGGGTTCTGGCGGCGGGCGCGATGCTGTGCGCTGCGGCGCTGGTGCTGAACTTCACTGGAATCTGCCCCATCGTGAAGCGCATTTGGTCCCCTGCCTGGACCCTCTTTTCGGGCGGCATTTGCATGTTTTTCCTGGCGGCATTTTCGTGGGTCGTGGACGTGAAAAACCATCGCCGTCTCGCATTTCCGCTGGTTGTGGTGGGCATGAACTCCATCGCCGCCTACCTTATTGCCAGTCTCTGCGGGGAATTTGTCGAGGGTAGCCTCCGCATCCATCTGGGAATGCGCGTGCTGAATGTTTTTGGGACGGCACTGGAGCCGGTGGTTCTAGGCTCGCTCACGCTCCTCACCTATTGGGTGGTGCTCTACTGGATGTACCGGAAGAAAATCTTCCTGCGCATCTGAGGAATAGAAAGATCATGAGCTCTGACGATTTGCTTTCTACAGCCGAAGTCTGGACGCGGCGTCGTTTGATGCAGTTGGGCGCGGCGGGCGCGCTGAGCATGAGCGCTCCCCGGCTGGCGCAGGCCGCGGAGACGGCCGTTCATCGCAGCATGATGAATGTGGCTTTCGAGAAAAGAGAACCACATGTGGCCCTGATCGGCACCGGCGGGCGCGGTACGTCGCTGCTTGGCAATTTGCTTGCCGCCGGCGCGCAGATTGCGGCGCTCTGCGACGTCGTGCCTGCGAAGGCCGAGCACGCCGCATCGCTGGTGGTTGCGGCGGGGCAAAAGAAGCCCGCGCTCTACACCCAGGGTCCGCACCACTACGAGGAACTGGTGGCGCGCGGCGATGTGGATTTGGTTTTGGTGGCCACGCCGTGGAACTGGCACGCGCCGATGGCGCTGGCGGCCATGGAACACGGCAAGGACGTGGCTCTCGAAGTGCCTGGTGTGCGGACTCTGGAAGAGTGCTGGCAGATCGTGCGCGCCTCAGAACAGACGCGCAAGCACTGCATGATTCTTGAGAACTGCTGCTATGGCTATAACGAGACGCTCATCCTGCGCATGATTCACGCGGACCTGTTTGGTGAGCTGCTCTATGGCGAAGGCGCCTACATTCACGATTTGCGCGAGGAGCTGTTTTCGAACGCCGGCGAAGGGCTGTGGCGGCGCACCGAGCACACCTTGCGCAACGGTAACCTGTATCCCACGCACGGGCTCGGCCCCGTGGCGAATTACATGGGCATTCAGCGCGGCGACCGGTTCGCATCGATCGTATCGATGAGCTCGCCGCAGCACGGGCTCGACGCGTGGCGCAAGCAACATCTCGCGCCCGGCGATCCGCGGTGGCAGGAGCGCTACATCTGCGGCGACATGAACACTTCGCTGATTAAGACCGTGAAGGGGCTCACTATCACCGTGAAACACGCGGTCACTTCGCCGCATCCCTACGATCGCATCAACCTCATCGCCGGCACCAGTGGGCTGTTCCAGGATTATCCGCCGCGCGTCTACTTCGACGGCATGAACAAGGATGAGTCGTTTGCCTCGCTCGATGCCTACAAGCAGTATCAGCACCCGTTGTGGGAGCGCGAGGGCGACCTGGCACGCAAGAGCGGCGGGCACGGCGGCATGGACTTGATCATGATTTACCGGCTGCTCGAATGCGTACGCCAGGGGCTCGCGCCGGATCTCGACGTGTACGACTGCGCCGCGTGGGCTGCGGTAGCGCCGTTGAGCGTGGAGTCGGTGCGCCGCGGCAGCGCGCCGGTGGAGTTTCCCGATTTCGCGCAAGGCAAGTGGAGGGAGCGGCCGATTTCGGCCATCGCCACGCAGGCGTGAGGGGGGCGGCGCTCGCTTTTTCGTCTGAAACGAGGCTGTGGAGACGGGTGGCGGGCGCGGGCAGGGTAGAAATTTCTGCGGACAGCACTGGGCGCATTTTTCGCTTCTGCATCTAACTCCAACGTAGGAGGAGATGAAGATGAAGCGTACCCTTGCAGCCGTTTGCAGCCTGTCCATTCTCTTGGTTCCAGCGCTCGCCCAGAATGCATCGCCGCCGATCGATCAGAAATTCCTTGAATTCGCTGCGCAGACCGATATGGTCGAGGCCAATCTCGGGGAATTGGCGCAGACCGCGGCGAGTTCTCAATCGGTGAAAGACTTCGGGCACATGGTGGCCAGCGATCATACGCAGGACTATCAGAAGCTCGAAGGCCTTGCTCAACAAGCTGGACTTAAGTTGCCCACTGCGATCGACGCCGCGCACAACAAGTCGCTGATCGGACCTCTGCACGCACTGAAGGGCGCGGCGTTCGATCACACGTATATCCGGGACATGGTCGCAGGACACACGCAGGCGATTGCGATGTTCAAAAACGAAGCGGAGACGGCTCTGAATCCCGCGCTGAAGGCATACGCAAAGGAGACGCTCCCGACTTTGCAGAAGCACCTCGAAGCTGCGAAGGCGATCCAACAGGGCAAGACGCCGACGATGTAGCGCAGGACGGCAGCCCGCCATGACTCCCGACTCGCGGCGAAACGTGAATGGCTGATGCGGGCGTGGCGAATGTAAATAATTGAAAATTGGTCAAAATTGCTCAGTTTTCATTGCGCCGAAATCGTATTGTGGCAGCCTGTGCACTCCCCAGAGAGCGGCGGCAGCGCTGCCGGTTCGTCCGGTTTCCTCGTAAGGGCCGCACACCCTTTGTCGCTGCCGCCGCGTCTGCTTTAGCTCCAACCCTAGGAAGAGTTCGCGATAGGTTTGCGCCTGGGCCCGACCCTCGCAGAGGGGCTCGCTCGCGGCTCTTTTACGATGCCTTGGCAATCTTCTTTTCCGCAGGGGCGGGCGGATTGACGCGGTTTGTTTCTATCAGGAAACGGTCCACGGCTTCATCGTCGTTGGGATCGTAAGGGCCGTCGTCGGGGTCGTTGGCGTCGTAGGGGATCGGCTCGTCCGTGGCAATGCTCTTACGGACGCGATCCCAATCAGTTCTGCTTGGTTGGCCGGAGATTGTCATAGATTCGCCTCTCCTTCCGCGAAGCCTTGCGGAATGAAATGATGCGTATATTGTATCCCCGAACCGTATAAACGAGGACAAGAACGATCCCATCCAATTCGACCAGCGCTATATCCAGCCACCGCGCCTCGTCACGACGCAGAATTGGAAAGGTGACCTTATTCGGGTTCTCGTAAACGATATCTGCATCGTCGAAGTCGAGCCCATGCTTGCGCAGGTTGGCTTCGCGCTTGGCTTCGTCCCATTCGTACACGGGAGAAGCTTACGCTCCCGGATCCGATACCTGCAATCTCAGGCTCCATTCTTCGCGTTCGCAATTCTTGCCTTAAGTTCGTCGATTGAGTACGGCGGGTCGTGTCGGTGAAGCATCTCATGGCAATTCGGGCATACAGGCCGTAGATCTTTGATTGGATCTATCCTTAGTGCTTTTCCACCATGCGCTGAGAGTAGCGTTAGGTGGTGTACGTGAATGTAGCCAACCCCTATCTCACCATAGGTTACTGAGAAATCGAATCCGCAAGCAGAACAAATTGCGCCGTAATGCTTGATGCAGCTCTTGCGGTTCTTGGAGTCTCGTTCATATTTATTAACGAGGATTTTGACCCTGTGGCCTTCCTCCTTCGCATCGAAATCCGCAGCGTCCTTCTCGGAATTCGCCACCCAGTACGAAGGAATCGCTTTGCGGCTTGCGGACTTTGGTACGAATTCGCTTGACGACAGCAAGTCAAGAAGTGGTCCCATATTGCGTGCCTGCTCTTCCGTCTGGACGAAAAAGAACAACGGAGTGGATATCGCAATGCCCTTTCGAGGATGAGGGCGCTGCTTTAGCGTCACCCCAAGTGGCAATTTGCTTTTAATTAAGCTGAGAATCTCCGGGGAATCCTCGCATCGCAAAAAGACCTCAATCTGCTTCTGTGTGTGACTTACCCAATACAAAGCGGCTTTTCGGCTGACGATATGCGCGGCGCACCAAGAATTAAAATTCCTGCTTGGCGCGAGACTCTGAGGTAGGCACGCGAGCATAAGATCGCAAAGATGCCTCGATGCGTCAGTTGTTTGCGCGTGCTTTGAGTCGGGGCGTATCAATTCAAAAACATCGTCCGATACAGCATATCCCGCTTCGCGGGCTCGAAACCAGCGTCGCGGATGATGCGGCGCAGCTCTTCTTCCGTGGCGCAGTTCGAACCGCCCCCGCAGTGCCCGGTCAACTTTCCAGACAGAAGCAATTCGTCTCACCGAACATGTTGTGGTCCTGGGCGTACCGCAGGGCCTCATATTCGGGATCAGTCGAGTGATCGACGCCGATACGCTCGGCGAATATTTTGTAAGGGATGCCTTCGGCCGCGAGCAGATTGGTGAATGTCGTGAGATGAAGGTCGCCGCAGATGAGCAGCACATTGTTTGCGGCGGTCCGATTAAGTTCCGTCAGCCAGAATCTTTCACGGATGGGGAATTGATGGGCGATCTTATGCGCGCCGGCGGCTGTCGCGGAATGATCGCCGCGTGCAATTAACAGCGCCTTGATCATGTCGACGGTTTTATAGCCCAGTTTCCTTTGTGTAGCGCGGTCCGCCTCGACAAAAAGATGCGGAATGGCGTGCGATCGTGCGATCGGCTGAAGAATGGATTCGGCGCCGTCTTCGGAAAGATAGCTGGGATGATCTTCCTCGGCGAGCAGGCCGGGATGAATGGACCGGATCGCCGATTCCACGATCGCCTGGTATTGCCGCTGAATGTCCGTCAGGTCAAGGCCGCGCTTCTTTCTCTGCGCCTTGAAGTGGTCGACACCAATCAGGTGAATCATGGGCCTCCGCTCAGGACCTTGCCGAGTCTAGTTCAAGAACATCGTCCGGTAAAGCGTGTCTCTCTGCACGGGCTTGAAGCCGGCGTCGCGGATGATTCTCCGCAGCTCTTCTTCCGTGGTGCAGTTCGAGGTGCCTGCGGCCTTGACGACATTTTCTTCGAGCATCACGCTGCCCACGTCGTTGCCGCCGAAGTGGAGGCCCACTTCGAGGACCTTCAATCCCTGCGTTACCCAACTGGCCTGCACGTTCTCAATATTGTCGAGATAGAGGCGCGAGATGGCGAGGACCTTTAGATATTCGACGCTCGTGGCTTCGTCCCAGCCGCGGCCGCCGAGTGCGGTGTTTTTCGGCTGGAAGCTCCAGGGGATGAAGGCGGTGAATCCGCCGGTTTCTTCCTGCAGGCGGCGGACGACTTCAAAATGATTGATGCGCTGGTCGAAATTCTCACCGACGCCGAACATCATGGTCGCGGTGGTGCGCATGCCGAGTTGGTGTGCAGTCCGGTGCACGCTGACCCAGTCGTTGGTGTCGCACTTGAGGCGTGCAATGCGGTGGCGGACCTCGTCGTCGAGAATCTCTGCGCCGCCGCCGGGGATGGAGTCGAGGCCCGCATCGCGAAGGCGCGCGATGGTGGTGCGTAGGTCGAGGTTGGAATACTCGGCGATGGCCAGCACTTCAGAGGCTGACAAACAATGCAGCCAGATTTGCGGGAAGCGCTGCTTGATGCCGGTGAACAGCCGCTCGAACCAGTCGATCTTGAGATCGGGATGGATGCCGCCCTGCATCAGCACGCCGGTGCCGCCCATCTCGAGGGTCTCGGCGATCTTTTCGTAGATCTTTTCGAAGTCGAGGATGTAGCCTTCGTCCGCGCGCGGATCGGGCTTGCCGGCACGGGGCAGCGGACGGTAGAAGGCGCAGAAGGTGCAGTACTCGGTGCAGTAGTTGGTGTAGTTAATGTTGCGATCGATGATGTAGGTGATCACGCCCTCGGGGTGCAGGCGGCGGCGCACGGCGTCGGCCTCGAATCCCAGACCGATCAGGTCGGGAGAGTGGAAGTAATCGAGAGCTTGCTCGCGCGAGATCGGCATGGCTTGATTTTACAGGGACTAAGGGACTAAGGGACTAAGGGACTCAGGAGCGAAGGCGCGCTCATTTGCGGCGGAACAGGAACAGTCCGCGCGTCAGCAACGGGCGACCTTGGGTGCGGGCCAGGTTCGAGGCTGTTGAAACGCCGCTGAAGAGAATGAAGAAATCGCGAAAAGCCCGCCAGAAGCCTCTTTTGGTATCGGAGCTCATTTGGGAAAGACCTCACAGTTGAACCACGCCAGTCTTTTGATGGCCGGGCGCCGTGCACGGTTGCGGAAATCCTCTCTACCCCGACACGAACGTGGCCTTGTCCTTATCCTTGCGGGCGTGGGCGACGGGGAAAACCTGTCCGTGCATCACGATATACACGCCGGGCGCGACGAGGCGGGCGGCGAGCAGGCTTTCAGTTAGATTTTGCAGGCCGTCGCTGCCTTCGAAGCCAAGTGGCGTCATGGCTCCGGTCAGGATGATGGGAACCTTGAGATCCGCAAAGGACTTCTCGAGGTAACGGCCGGTCTCGACCATAGTGTCGGTGCCGTGCGAGATCACGATGGGCGCGCCTTCCGCAAGAAGCCCGGCCACGCGCTCCCGGACCTCGGCGCGATCCTCATCCGTCATCTCCAGGCTGTCTTTGTTCATCAGGTGGAAACTCTGAATCTCGGCGTCAGGCAGGCGGAGCATGCGCAGATAGCGGTCCAGCTTGGCCGCGCGATTCTCCACCACGCCGCTCTGCTCGGAGTAGACCTTCTCGATGGTGCCGCCGGTCGAGATTAAATAGATGCGCTGCATTATGGTTCCTTGCCCGCCTATCTCCTAAAAATGCTCCGGGAGGGTGTGACCGTCTTCTGCGTTATCCCCGGTCCCGAAATGCGAGGGACCGTGGGCACCCGGCCGCCTTCACGGCGCGGGTCTGGAGACCCCCGCTACAGCCGGTCTCCCACCCCAAGAAACAAAGACCGTTTCTTGGGGACCCCGGTCTGGAGACCGGCGCTACAACAACGACCGGCGCTACACGTCCTCACGATAACGCTTCTGATGCCAAATCCACGCGGTGCGAATGATGTCGTCGAGATTCGTGTATTGGGGCTTCCATCCCAGCTCGCGCACGGCCTTGGCGGAGCTGGCTACCAGCACCGCCGGATCGCCGGGCCGCCGGGGATGAATCTCGGCCGGAATGGGGTGTCCTGTAACGCGACGCGCCGACTCCACAACGTCTCGCACACTGAAACCCTGACCATTACCAAGGTTGTAGATGAGGGGGTCCTTTGGCCCACCTTCGCGGGCAAGCGCGGAAAGCGCCAGCAGGTGCGCATCGGCCAAATCCGAGACGTGAATGTAGTCGCGAATGCAGGTTCCGTCGGGAGTCGGATAGTCGTCGCCGTAGATGCGAATCGATGCGCGCCGCCCCAGAGCGACGTCGAGGATGAGCGGAATGAGATGGGTCTCGGGCTGGTGCGATTCGCCGCGGATAACACCCTCAGGGCCTTCCGCTGCGCCGGCCACATTGAAGTAGCGCAGGGAGGCATATTGCAGTCCGTGAATGCGATTCAGCCAGGTGAGCATCTGCTCCACGAGGAGTTTGGACTGGCCGTAGGGATTGGTGGGCGCAAGGCGTGCATCTTCCTGAATCGGGACAGATTCCGGCTCACCGTAAACGGCTGCGGTCGAGGAGAAGACCAGGCGTCGCATACCGCATTTAATCATTGCTTCGAGCAACGAAAGTGTCGATGCGGTGTTATTACGGAAATACAGCTCCGGGAGCTGCATCGATTCGCCCGCCTCAATGAGCGCGGCGAAGTGGAGAACTCCATCAAACGGCTCTTGACCATCGCTGGCGGAGGTGAAAATTTGCTCCAGGCGGGCTCGGTCGCTTACCTCGCCCTCGATCAACTCCACGCCTGCCGGCAACAGGTCGCGGCGTCCGTGGCTGAGGTTGTCGTATACCACAGCTTTATGTCCATTTTGGACCAAGAATGCCGTGACGGTACTTCCTATGTACCCCGCACCACCGGTAACCAATATCCGCACAAAAAGACTGTCCTTTCCGAGACAGTTTAGGTTACTTTGAGTCTATAGGAGCATTGCTGCCAGGGTTGCTTTTTATGGGTCGATCCCCCAGTTCGGCTGGCTGCGAAGACTTCCGGCGCACGTATAATGGATTCTCCCCCTTCATCTGATGGTCTTCTCAGCTTAAGGTGGGATGGATCGAACAGATCAGACAGTCAGATTTGGCCCTACTAAGATAGGGAAAGCAGAGAATGCCGGGTACCTGTGAACGCGGAATTGTAATTGTGCGGTGGTTTTATTTGCAGCCTATGCACTGGCGGAAGCGCTCTCCGCGCGCCTTGGTGGTTTTATCAGCAAATTAATGAGCGCAATACGGGATCCGTGGCGAAGTTCGCCAAGGTTCTCGCCGATATTCGTTAGAGTCGTACGGATTCTGCGCCGCGCTGCGGTCGGAAGCGAGGATTGAAACATGTCGATGAAATATTCACCGGGAGGGAGTACCTTCGGCCTGCTGCCTGAGCCGGAGAGAAGCCCGGTTTCATTCGTCATCAGCTCGACCGTGAACACGGCGATTCTTGTCACATTCGTATTGGCGGGCATGATGGCAAAGCACGTGATCCAGCAGCGCTATGAGATGACCGAGCTTGTCGTCCCCGCCACGCCGCCGCCTCCGGAGCACATCAAGCCGCTGCCGCCGCCGCCGGACGTGCCTCCGCCGCCGGAGATGCCGAAGGTGGAGTTGCAGCCGAAACAGATTGAGATGCCGAAGCCGAAGCCGGAGCCGAAGCCGGTGCAAATGGAAGCCAAGGTGAACTTGCCGGCGCTTCCGGCCAAGACTCCGACGATTACTTTGGCGCCCCAGCCCAAGGCCGCGCTAGACCACGCGATGCCCGCGCAGGATAACAGTCACAAGCCCACAACGGGTCCGGTGCACTATGGCCAGACTTTTGGCGTAACCCCCAACCCCAACTCCACGCGTCCGGCCACAGTGGCTTCGATCGGCAATCCTTACGGCGACAACCGCGGTCCGGCCGTTGCGCCGCATGGCGTAGTGGGATCGACGGGCTACGGGAGCACCACCAGGCCCGGCTACGGCGCCGTTCCGCCTGGCAAAGTTGTGTCGGCGGGCATTCCGGGCGCAACTGGTACGGGGAATACGGGTTCGAATTATGGGAAAGTAGGTTCGGCCGGAATCCCCGCTCCTACGCAGGTTGCCGTCGCTCCAAAGCAGGTTGCGGAACCGGTCGCGACCAATCTCGAAGTGCTCTCCAAGCCGCCGGTGCAGTACACGGCGGAGGCGCGGCAGTTGAAAGTTCAGGGCGACGTGGTTCTGCGCGTCACGTTCCTTGCTTCCGGCCAGGTGGTGGTGCAGAGCGTGGTGCACGGGCTGGGACATGGGCTTGATGAAGAGGCGCGCCGCGTGGCGCAGCAGATTCGTTTCCGTCCAGCAACGCGTGACGGCCAGCCGGTAGACATCACCACAACCATAACCATCACCTTCCAGTTGGCGTAGCATCAAGAAAGCCGGATTCAGGTCGCCTGGTCTCAGCCCTTTCCTCAACCTTGAAGCGCCGCAAGGCGCTCGATGGGAGGGCGCGAAAGCCAGGAACTACTTAACGAGGTATTGAACCAGGAGTTGCACATGATGTTTCGGAAGTTCCCCCTCGCCCTTCTGATCTTTTCGCTCGGTGTGGGTTGCGCGTACGCGAAGAAGCAACCTAAGTTTCAGCCCGCCCGCGCGCTTACCCCCGAGCAGACTGCGCTGGTTCAGAAGGCCATCTCCCAGGAGAAGGTGCTGATCAAGAACATCCAGCAGCGCACGCCGCTGGTTGAGACCTACATTCAGGACACCAAGCCGGACGTGAAGCTCTACGCAATTCCCGTGGCGGATCACTACATGCTCAGCCGCGTGGACTTCGGCAAGACCTTCTTCGACAAGACCTACACGCCCAAGACGGAGCAGGTCAGGCACGGTTTCTTCAAGGGGTCTATGGAGGCCATCACGGGCCTCACCAAGGCGCTGCACCTGGATACGCAGTTTACGTATTCCAACACCGGCTTCATGGAGATGATGTTCCTCGATCCCACCGGCTTCGACCAGCAGCACTATGTCTTCAGTTTTGTGCGCCGGGAGTTTCTGGGGACGGTGCGCACCTGGGTCTTCGATGTACATCCCAAGGCCGACGTGAAGGGCATGGGCCGCTTCTACGGGCGCATCTGGATCGAGGATGAAGGCGGCAATGTAGTGCGCTTCAACGGCACCTACACCGGCCCCACCGACGAGGATTCAGCCAAGCACTACTTCCACTTCGATAGCTGGCGGATGAACGTGCAGCCCGGCATCTGGCTGCCCGTGGCCGTGTACGTCGAAGAAACCCAGCGCACCGAGGCCGACAAATCCGTAGGCCTGAAGGCGCAGACTCACTTCTGGGGCTACTCGCTCAAGCTGCCCACACGCGACAGCGAGAGCGTGAGCATGAAGGTAGATGACGCGGTGGACAAGAGCGACGACTCGCAGGATGTGGGTCCGCTGCAAGCCTCGCGCATGTGGATCACGCAGGCCGAGAACAATGTGATTGACCGCCTGGTTGAAGCCGGCCTGGTAGCGCCGCTCGATACCGGCGGCTATGAAGAAAAGGTGCTGGGTCAGATCGTCATCAATCTGGTGGTGCCTAACAATCTCGCCTTCACTGACCAGATTCATTGCCGCATCCTGCTCACCGACACCATTGAAGCCACCACCGTGGGCAACACCATTCTCGTCAGCAAGGGGCTGGTCGATAGTCTGCCCAGCGAGGAAGCCATTGCCTCGGTGATCGCCATGGAACTGGCGCACATCGCCATGGGCCACCACATCGATACCCGCTACGCGTTCAATGACCGCCTGCTGTTCCCGGATGAGGCGAGCTTCCAACGCATCCTTATGAACCACACCGATGTGGACAACGGAACGGCCGCCAAGCGCGCCATGGAGTATCTCGAGGCCTCCATGTACAAGGACAAGCTGCCCAGCGCCGGGCTGTTCTATGAACAGCTTGTGGATCGCTCCAGGGTGCTGAGATCGCTGATGGAGTCGCCCCGGCTGGGCGATTCGCTGCTGAAGGCCGACGGCACGCCGTGGATGGGCGACCTGTTGCATGAGGCGCCCAAGATCAACTGGGACGACCTGGCGCAGACGGCCGCGTTGCCCCTGGGAAGCTGGCTGAAGACAGATCCGTGGGACGACAAGGTGCACATGCTGACCGCGAAACGCTACGCGCCGATGAATGCCCGCGACAAGATGCCGTTCGAAGTGACGCCGATCTTCTACAAGCTGCAGCGCTATGACGCGGCGGCCGTCACGCCGCCGGCCGCGGCAGCACCGGCCAGCGCCCCGTCCAGCAATGACCAGCCGGTGGCAGCGCCCGACAACACACCGCCCGCGGCGCCACCACAGAGCGGCGCTGCACCGCCGCCCGATCAGCAACCGGCACCAACGGCTGCACAAAATCCGCAGTCATAACGGAATGAACTCTCCGAGCCCAGGCGGGTTGCATTGCAGATTTTTGGCACACTCCGCCGGGCTCGAAACGTGAGTCCGATTGGTTGTCCCCGCCCTTCGGCGATTCACAGGAAATGGATTTAGGTTGTGCTCATAAAACGTTCGATTTTAGCGCTCTTGTGTTTCGCGTTTTCATCGGTTGCCCTGGTTTCCGCACGTGGCCAGGTTGTGCCTTCGGCGACGGAGCGGGTGTTTACCGTGCGTGCCGGGGCCTTGGCCTCTGCGTTTCAGCCGGACTACACAAACGAGGGCGCCGCAATTACCGGCCCGTATCGCGTGTACGGCGTGGGCGGGTATGTGGACGCGCACTTTAGCCGCTGGATTCAACCCGAATTTGAAGTCCGTTTTCTGCGCTTCAACGAATACAACAACGTCGATGAGAACACCTATTCGCTCGGCGAGCGTGTGCCCATCATGACCTTCCACAAATTCACGCCCTACGGCAAAGTGCTGGCCGGCCTCGGCAACGCCAGCTGGCTCAGCGGAACTGCTTTTGTGCTCACCTACGGCGGCGGCGTGGACTACCGGCTCAACCGCAAGTTCACTATTCGCTGCGCAGATTTTGAGTTCCAGCAGTGGCCTGTGTCGAGCCCCAGCCCCATCCCAGGCCAAGCCGCAAGGTCTTTTACCATTCGGCCCTATGGCCTCAGCACCGGATTGAGCTACAGGAT